>JAFVCI010000069.1 GCA_017479315.1 Opitutales bacterium
GAGCACATCGTACCGAAAATTTGTGCTGTTTTGGAAGAACTCGCAAATTATATTCATAAGATAAAATTTTTCAGAGCACATCATGCGGTTAAACTGAGTAAACTTTCCTTACAAAATCTCCCGATAAATTCCGCCGCCGATTAAGCAATCTTCCCGATAAAACGCCGCTGCCTGACCGCCCGCAAGGGCACGTTGAGGTTCATGAAATGATAATTCCGCGGTTGCTTCATCGAGCCAATGCCAGGTAATTGATTGTGACGGATCCCGATAGCGCGGCTTTGCGAGTAAAATTTCACCATCTTTCGGCGGTGTTTCCAAGAAATTTAAGGCTCCAATGCGGGCGCGGTTTGTGTATAGACCGCGCGTTTCGGGATGATCGAAACCGACAATAAGCTGTTTTGTTTGGTAATCTTTTGAGACTACGACGTAGTGCTCGAAATAGCAATTCGACGGCAAGCCGATGCCTTTGCGTTGTCCGATGGTGTAGCGATGCAGACCGCGATGTTGCCCGAGAATTTTACCGTCGAGCGTTACAATATCTCCCGGGGCGTCTGGAATGTATTTTTCGAGAAAATCATTGATGGATACGCGGCTGCTTCCGAGAAAACAAATGCCCTGGCTGTCTTTGCGCGTAGCGTTCGGCAAGCCGATATCGGCGGCAATGCGTCGTACTTCGGGTTTGGTTAAATTGCCAAGCGGGAAATGTACATTCTCCAAGTTCTTTTTCTTTACAAGACACAGAAAAAAACTTTGGTCTTTATTTTTATCGATGCCTTCGTAAAGCGAAAAAGTGCCATTTTGTTCAACTTTTCGCACATAGTGTCCCGTGGCGAGACCATCAAAGCCCACCGTGTGCATATGTTCGACCAAAATGCCGAATTTGATGTAGCGGTTGCACATGACATCGGGGTTTGGCGTTTGCCCCGAACGGTAGCCTTCAATGAGGTAATCGACAACTTTTTTGCGATAAACATCGATAAAATTGATGACTTCAAAGGGAATTTGCAGATGTTCCGCCACTGCGCGCGCCGAATCGAGGTCTTCCTTCCATGGGCACGCCTGCCAAAGTTCGGTTTCGTTTTGCCAGGATCGAAAGAAAATTCCGTGTACCTCGTATCCGCGCTGTTTCAACAAATAAGCCGCAACGGCACTGTCAACGCCCCCCGATAATGCGACGAGAATTTTTTCGGACACAACCGTATTTTAAAGGTACCCGAACATGACCGTCACTGAAAATACGATAGGTTTTCAAGAGAACCGCTCCGCCGTTTGTTTATCATCGTACAGTTTGTGTGGTTGAAAAAAACAGCGATGTGCTTCGCGCGAAGGAGTTTATCAAAGAAATCGGGTTTCTTATAAGAGAGCTGAAGATTTTTTGAACGGTTTTTTAAGGACATCGGTCCCTCTTTCATGAACACATTTTTTATTCATGTACCCCGAGGCATCCCCAATCGCCTCGGGGGCTTTCTATCGGTAGATCGGTAAGCGGTTCGTTTTTTAGGCTTCTGCGGTGTAAGTGATCAAAATGTCGGTTTACCGGCAACGGTGAGCATTTCACACGCAGTTTTATCGGTCGTGCGGTGAACTTCACTCCGGAACGGAAATTTTTCCGATTGTCGGCTCTTTTGGATGGTTTCGGACGTAAGTTTGAAAGCAAATTACTTGGTGACAGCCGAACCGCCAAACTTCCTTCAATAATTCCAAAAGTTCCCTTTCCGTGGTACAAAACCGTATCTTCTTATGTATTTGAAGCTTCCGCCGTTTTGGCTTTAACCCGATTAAAACGATCCATCCCGAGGTAGATAACGGGCGTTACGAACAAGGTCACAATCTGCGCGAAAATCAAACCGCCGGCAACGCATAAACCGAGCGGAATGCGCGAAGCACCATCGGCGCCGAGACCGAGTGCTATCGGTAAAATTCCGAAGACCGTACTGACGGTAGTCATCAAAATCGGGCGAAAACGTTCACAACAGGCATCCAAAATGGCTTCTTCCGGCGAAGCGCCGTTTTTCTGCTTTTCGACGGCAAAATCCACCAAAATAATACCGTTTTTCTTAATAATACCCATTAGCATGAACAACCCGATAAAGGCATAGAGCGAACATTCGGCTTTAAAGAGCATCAGCGTCAGCAGACCGCCGAAGAGCGCAATCGGCAGCGTCGACAACACCGTCAGCGGATGGATCCAGTGTTCATACAAGCATCCCAGCACCACGTACATCACAAAAACCGCCACGAACAGCAAAAACGTTAAACTGCGCGTCGATTCGGCAAATTCCTTCGATTCGCCGCCCAATTCCGCTTCGATGCCGCCGGTACAAACCTCCTTCGCGGCGTTTTCAATCGATTCCAGGGTCTTTCCGAGAGGTACTTTACCGCTCAAATTGAAGAAAATATCGGCGGACGGGAAGTTATTTTTGTGAAAAACACTCGTCATGCCGACCGTCTTTTTAAAACGTACCAATGCCTCCGCCGGAACGGAACGCCCCTGTGTATTCGGTGTGTGAATGTCGCCAATGTTTTCGGGCGAACGGCGCTGACTTTGTTGAGAGGCGACAATCACCTGGTATTGCTCCGTATCGCCTTTAATCAGGTAGGAGTAATTGAGCGAAAAGGCATCTTTTAACGTATTTTCGAGCGCATACGGCGTCATGCCGTATTGAAACAACCGCCGCCGATCATAAGTGATATTCAGGGTCGGATCGTTGGTTTCGATGTTACAGTTAAGAGAGCGCGCATCAATACTTGGGAGCGTTGCCAAACGTTGCAACATCTTTTGCGCCGCTTCATTGACGGCATTTTGCTCCAAGCCCGTCAGCGTTAAGAAATACTTGCCGCGATTGCCATCCGCCGTGCTCGTTTTGACATCTAACACCGGCATGGGTTTAATCAACGGCAAAATACCGGGCACCCGAAACAACATCCCTTGACATTCTTTACAGACGGTATCGATTGAAACATTCTTTTTCTTTGGATCTTGCAACGATCGGCGTTCCTTCAAATCTTTCAAAATAATCAACACAATGCCCTGATTGGATGCCAGAAACTCGCCCATTCCCGAGACATTCATCGTCACCCGAACGGCAGGATGTTTGCAAAGAATTGCTTTAATTTGTTCCTGATAACGATGCATTTGTTGCGGCGAACTGCCCGTTTGCGCCATAAAAACTCCCATGATGGCTCCGCTGTCGCCGGCGGGCAAAAAGGATTTCGGAACTTTGACGAAAAGCCATGCCATCCCGACAACACAGGCAATCCACAGCAGCCAAAACAAAGGGCGAACTTTGAAAACCGCCCGCAACCACCTGCGGTAATGTTCGAGAAAGGCACGCTCCAACCAAGACGCCAGGCGTTCGATGAGCGTTTTGTCGCCTTGTTTGTGCTTTTTTAAAAATCGCGCACACATAACGGGCGTCACCGTGAGCGAAACCACTCCTGACGCAAAAATCGCCACGATAATGGTTACGGCAAACTCGCGAAAAACGCGCCCGATTTGTCCCGTCATGAACACAATCGGGATAAAGGTTGCCATCAGCGAAAACGTCATGGAAAGAATGGTGAAGCTGATTTCGGACGCACCTTTGAAAGCCGCTTCCAAAGGACCCATGCCGCTTTCCATGTGGCGCACGACGTTTTCCAAAAACACGATGGCATCGTCCACCAAAAAACCGATCGCCAGCGTTAATGCCATCAGCGACAGATTATCCAGGCTGTAACCGAGAGCCCTCATGGCGATAAACGTCAATAAAAGCGACAGCGGCATGGCGACGACGGGGATGATTGTTTCGCGCACGCGTCCCAAAAACAGGAAAATAACGGCGGCAACCAGCACGAAAGCAATGACAATCGTTTCTTTGACTTCGTTGATGGATGCCACGATACTCGCGGCTTTATCGTAAATGTGCGTCATTTTGACGGACGGCGGAAGCGATTGGCGCAGGTGCGGCAGCATGGCGTTAATGCGCCGCGAAACTTCAACCGTATTGGCACCGGGTACCTGACTGACGCCGACCACAATAATGGCATCCGCGTCGATTTGTACAGAATCTGCCCAAAAATGAATTTTAAAATCCTCTTCCTGCGTACCGTCTTCGCACTTCGCCACATCCTCCAAATAAACTGGACGCCCTTGATGTGTCTTAATCACAATGCGGCGGTAATCCTTGGCGCGCGATAACTGGCCATTGGAAGCAAGCGTTAACGTTTGCGTTTCACCTTTCAAGCGTCCCATGCTTAAAATGAGCGTATGACTTTGAATGGCACTGACAATGTCCGCCGTTGACAACCCGAACAGATGCAGTTTTCGCATATCCAGATGAACGCGAACCGCTCGCGGCACACCGTACACCTGCGCCTGCGAAACGCCTTCGATTTTGTTCAGCTGTTGTCCGACCTTGGTTTTGGCGTAATCGTACAAATCGGCACTCGTCATGCCTTCGCTCGTTAAAGCAATAAAGTAAATCGGATCGCTGTTCGGATCCTGCTTTTTGTAACTCGGTTGGCTCGGTAAATCTTTCGGTAATTGCCTTTGCGCGCGCGAAATCGCCGATTGCACATCCATGGTAGCGACATCCGTCGATTTATTCAGATCAAACGTCAAAGTCAGTTGCGTAACACCCAATCGGCTTTCGGAACGCACCTCATTGAGACCGTCGATTTGCATGAATTCCTTTTCGAGCGGGCTCGCAACGGTGTTCGCCATCATGTCGGCACTCATGCCGGGAAATGCCGCCGATACCTGAATGACGGGATATTCCACCTTCGGAAGCGCGCTGACGGGCAATTTCAGATAAGCGGCAATCCCGAGCAACGTAACCGAAATTGCCAATAAAATCGTCGCAATCGGACGCTTGATAAACGGATCGCAAATACTTTTCATATGTTAACCTCTGCCGTCGAGGGCTGCTTTACCGACGCAACACCACTCCGTCGGTTCAAAAAAGGGCAATACGGCGATACCGAACGTCGCAAAGGCTTGAAAAATTCCAAAGTGGGAAAGTTGCCTGTTCATCGTTTCGACGGACACGATTAAATCTTCGTTTTTCACATTATTCTTATTTGCGCAAAGACGGCGGAACTTCAACCGTTCCGATCGATTTGACGGGCATGCCCGGCGCCAAAAGCGCATGACCGCTCGCGATGATTTGCTCGCTCCCGTTTAAACCCTGAACAACCACCCAACCGTCATACGTTTGTTCCGTCGTAACGAATTTCATTTCCGCCAAACCGCTTGCATTTACGATGTACACAAAACTGCCGTGCGCCCCTTCATGAACGGCGCTCTCGGGTACCAACATCGCATTCGAAACGGTTTCATAACAAATTTTAAGTTCTACGCCGCGACCCGGCCAAAACTGCTTGTTTTCGTTCGGAAATTCCGCGCGAAGTTCAAAGGTGCCCGTTGATTTTTCAACCTCATTGGCGATAAATACCAATTTTCCCGCCTGTTGAACCGCCGAATCATCCAATAAATGCGCTTCAACCGTAATTTCTTCGCGCTTTGCCTGCAACAGTGCCCGCAAGTGACGTTCCGCCAAAAACGCATCCGCATAAATCGGTTGCAGTTGATTGAGTGTTGCGAGCGTTGTTCCAGCTTGGATATAGGAACCTTCGTCAACCGCCGATTTGCCGATTTCGCCCACAAAAGGTGCCGAAAGCGTATAGTCGCTCAACGTGATGCGCCGCTGATTGATAACGGCATTATCCATGTCGATTTGCGCCTGACTGACGGCAACATTGGCTTTATAGGTGTCGTATTCCTGTTGCGAAACGAAATTTTGCGAACGCAAATTCTCGGAGCGTTGCAACTGCAACACATTCAACTCATGCTTGGCTTTATCCAACGCCAACTGCGCTTCGGCTTGTTGTAAAACAGCTTTCGGCGTATCTTCGTTGAATTGAAACAATACATCGCCGGACTGCACCGAACCGCCGTTTTTTGCCTTAATTTTTTGCAATGTTCCCGTGATTTTCGAAACCAGGACTACACTGTCGGCGGCGGTACATTGCCCGACCGTGTCGATGTAACGTTTTACCGTTATTACGTGGGGTTTGACCGTCGAAACCGTCAGTACCATTGCGGACGCCTGCGAGGCCTGCGGTGCCTTCGGTTCCGGCTTCCAAAAGCGTTTGCGATTGAAGAACAACCAAAAAACGACGGTTGTCAGCAGAACGCAGAGAAAAAATTTAAATTTCTTCATTTTTATCTAAATACTACGGATTTTTTTCGGTCGGTTCTTCCGAAATGTCCGTGTTCAAACGTCCCGAAACGTATGCCAGTTGCGCCCAGTGGGTTGCCAGGGACGATTGCGATTGCGTGCGTTTCAGACGCGCTTCGGACAGATTTTTTTGCGCCGAAAGAACATCCAAAATATCGTTCAAGCCCGAATTATACCCGGAGCGCGATGCATTGAGGGCTTCCGGTGCCGCCGCTTCCAGGGCTTTTGCCGCCGTTAACAGTTGAACGGACGACTGGAATGCGTGAAATTCAGCCCAAACATCCTTCAACACCTGCAGTTGCTGTTGCCGCAGCGCAAAC
>JAFVCI010000070.1 GCA_017479315.1 Opitutales bacterium
GCCCGCTGAAGTTCTTCCTTCAACAGACTTTCCAGTTGCAGTTCGGATAATGAGACCGTCTGTCCCGATAAAATGGCGCATTTTTGGCTCAGATAACGGCACCAAAGTGCTTGTTCGCCTTCCAAATTCGGTAACAAGGCTTCCAAAAGCGTTTTTGCCTCACCCGCCTTTTGAAGGTTCAGCAACAGCGTTCCCTGTCGTAACCGCCCGTCTTTCGCCAACGGATGTTGCGGATTGCTTTCGTACAGTTTTTCGAACAGCGCAATCGCCTCTTCGGGAGTTTGATTTTTTTCCGCATAATCGGCGGCTCGAAACTGCACCAACGGTTTCCAGTCGTTCGGTGTGTTTTCGGCAAAGTTTTTTAAGGTTTCCGTCGCTTTTGAAAATTCACCTTTTTCTCCATACAGGTTGCCCTGCAACAACACGGCTTGTGCATTTAAGTCCGTCGGAAGGTTCTTTAATTCGAAAAATCGATCCAGGTAATGCCGTGCCGCCGAAAGATTCGATTGATCTTTTGCGAGCGTGCTTTGACACAGTAAATAATCCCCAAACAGGTGATGCGATAAGGTGTCCGTTGCAATTTGTTTCAGGGCTTCGGCGGTTTCGGCAAGGTTTCCGAGATGAAGAAAACATTTTCCCCGCCACAGGTACGCGCGATTGCGCAACGGAAATGTGAACATTTGCGGATTTAAAACGCTTAACGCTTTTTCAAGATCCTCCTTTTCGAAGTGATATTCCGCGAAACTCAATCGCAGACGTTGTTCCGTATCGCCCTCAAAAAGGAAACGTTCGCGGCAAACGGACAGTTGTTGCTCAAATTCTTCCGCTGTTTCGTTGCATAAAATGCCGCATTCGCACCACGTTTCCGCCAATCGGGACGTACGTTCATCCTTGGGATCGGCGTTTTGAAGAGCCTCCTCGCAAACGCAATATGCGCGTTGGCAATCGCCTGCCGTGCACAGGCAGTCGCTTTGCAGCTGTGCATAAAAAAGGCGTTTCGACGCATCCGATGTGTGGCGGCTCGCTTCACCCAATGCATCGGCGGCTTTCGTGTAAGAAGACGGCGGCGTTTCGGTCAAGGCAAGTTTGGCGGCAAGTTCATACGCCGATGCCTGCAAAGACGGTTCGAACGCCGAAAATTCGTCCCCGAGAACCTCGCGCGCTTTTCCGAACTGCTTCAATTCAAGCCACTGTTGCGCCTGTAACAGTTGCAGGTACTGCATGTGGAGTGTTTTGTGCTTTTTTTTGTAAAGTTCGTAAAATAATTGCAGTTGTCGAAGACGTTCCAGCGGATCCGCCTTTGATGCCAACCATTCGCTTACAACGGCGTCCCAAAGCGACGGACAACGGTCAATCACCGATGCGTGGTTACGCATCAGGTCGTCCGTGTTTTCGTTTAACCGATTAAATGTTTTCAGCAGCCAGAGCAGACAACGGGCTTTTTCGGTCGATGAACGCAACTTCGGCAGAGCGTTAAGAAGGAATTTTTTCAGTTCTTCATACCGTTGCTGAGCTGAAAGGGACGCCGTATAGAATTGCCAAACGCGCAGTTTTTGTTTCGGGGGGAACGATTGCGGAAACATCGAAAATTTCATCTCCAACGCCGTTTGGTACAATGCTTCCGCTTCTTTGAATGTGTGAGTGCTTTTTTGTCGTTGCCAAAAAGCTGTCCAACGCACGGATCCAATCGGTTCAGACAAGATAGTATTCAGATCGCGTAAAAAACACGCCGTCGGGTGCGTTTGCGGCGAAAAAAGCAGTTGCGTCAGCGAAAGCTTCCCGTCGTTGTACCATCCGTCAAGTACATCAAGCCAAACCCGATCCTGATGAGTTTTCGGCAAAAGCTGGAGGTGTCGATGCAGGGCTTGAAAGTTTTTTCGTAGCAGTTCCGCTTCGGCGAGTAAAAGACGACATTTCTCGCCTTTCGGGAACGCATCCAAAATGTGATTTCGAAGTGAACTTATCGCAAAGAGAGGTAAATTTAACTTAACGGCGATCCGTTCCGCCGAAAAATCCGCCGCGTGTCCGAAAAGCGGGTTTATAAGCAACAAAAATAAGAGATATCCCTTTCTCGGCACGCACCGTTACTGTTGCGCGTTTCTCGCTTCAGGGCAACGTATTTCGGGAATATGGAGCTTCGAAGCTCCGGAGGGAAATTCTCACCAATGTTCAATGGATAAGATCCGCAAATCCGTTTGTGCGCCGTTTAATTCGTACGTTGCTTCTCGCAATCCCCAGCCCTGCGGGAATTTTTTCAGCGTTTTTAATGTAAAACTTCCACAATGATCGGTTTCAATGTCCTGCCATTCCGCTTTTAATAAAGTGTTGAAGTTTTTATCGAGGAATAAACGCGCCGTCTGTTTTTCCTGTTGCACATCCGCGCGAAGCACTTTGCGCCCGAATTTGGCGGTTTTAATACACGTTTGAAGATCCCACGTCAGGAAGGACATTGTCAGTAAATATGCATTGAGTGCGCGATTGACGGTCAACGGCTCGCCCCAACGTTTCTGCAGATACAAACAAAGGCGATTCGGGTACAGAACCCACTCGGGATTGTTTTTGTCGAACAGAAATGTTTCGCCCGATGCGAAGGAAACCGTTACCCAATGGTGATCGCCTTCAACGGTTCCCGTAAGCGTTCCGAAGGTAACGCGCTTTTTTTGTTTCCAACATAGATGCCAGCGATAATGTTCGCTCGGTGCGTAAGTTCGCAACGCGATCATACGCTGTTGCACTTCCCGAAAAAGTTCGGAAGTACTTGTGCCGACGGCGGGCGATGAAGCGTGCGCAAATCCTCCGATAAACGTCAAACCGAAAACGATGCCGACAAAGTAGAAAAATTGTTGATTTTTGAGAAACCCGCTTCGAAACAGGGAAAAATAAAACCGTCCCGAAACGTGAAACATAATCTTTAGAAGAATGTCTCCTTGGAAGCACGCACGGCTACTCGCAACAACCCCAACGACGGAAGCACTTCCTTCCCGACAACTTTAACTACCGCACAACCGCCTCTTTGGCGTCGGCATTTTTGGAGCCGCTCTTACCCGACGAAGCGGATTTCGGTTTGGTGTCCCTTTTTGTGTCCGAACGGTAGGAAATCTTGGATTTTGAAGGTTTTTTCGAAGCGTCGACTTTCGCAGTATCGGTCTCTTTCAAAACTTCACCCTCGGTTGCGGCTTTTTTCGAGGTGTCTTTTTCGATATTTGACTTTTTGTTTTCCGCTTTTTTTGTTTCGACTTTCGGAGTTTTCGGCTTTGAAGTTTCTGCTTTCGGAGTAGTTGCTTTTGCGACCTCGGTCTTTACACTTTCGTTTTCCGCCTTTTTCGCCGCATCCACCTTCATTCCATCGCCATCCGTCGGCAGCTCCGTCAGACTTTTCGGGGTTTCGGCGACCTCTTCCGCCATGGGGGCGAGTTCCTTTTTGCTTTCGTCATGATGATGACGGTAAATCTGCGCCAATGACAGCGTTAACGCCAAAACAAAGAAGCCGATGACGCCGTAGACCGTCCAACGCGTCAGAACATTGGATGCCTCGCCGCCGAACGCCGATTCCGCCGCACCGCCGCCGAGCGCTGCTCCCATGCCGGCATTCGCGCTCGGTTTCTGCATCAAAATTAAAAGGATCAACCAGGCGCACAAAAAAAGAAGCGCAATCGATCCGACGACAATCAGGAATGTCAGCATAAGATGAACTGCCCCGATTGTAGACGTTGCTAAAGGCGTTTGTAAAGTCCTTTGTGCCTCGGAATACCGAGGCGGGCAACCTGCTCTGACGGTAAGGCATAGAACCTTTTGGAAGAGAAAACAAAGTTCCTGGAAAGAAACAGACGAAAAAATTCTGCTGTCGACGGTTTGTCCCGTACAAAACAAACCGCAAATGCTTCATCCGTTTTCGCCGCGAAAGTCTCCGCCACAGGCAACGAAGGAACCTTTAAAACCGCAGAAATATCAAGGGCTTCAATCTTCAAATGAACCGCATCCGCATTGCCGTTGGCATGGTTCAACGCGCGTTGGAGCAATGATTGCGAAACGGAAAGAATTTGCTCCTTCCCCGCCAACCGTTCCGCACCCGAAAGATGAACATCACTCTTCGAAGCGCGCATTTTGACGGCGTATAAAAAAGATTTGTTCGTTTTCGAAGTGCTCATTTTCAGCGAAACTTCCCAATGAACTTGTAAGAGAAAAACCCCTTTTTGTCCATGTCGGAAATGCATTGTTTTTCGAGTGCTTTTTCATGTCTCCTATCCTTCGTACTTCAAAACTTTCATTTTTTGTTTGATTTTTTTTAAAAAACGGACGATATACTCTGATGTGGATATGGTAGTTGAAGTATTGATCGGTCGAAGGGAAAGAATGACTCCGTTCCGTCGGAGCGTTGGAGCTTCGGAGGGATTTGTTGCGTTTTTCTCGAAAAAAGTCTTGACGAAACATTTAAAACCTCACAATAGTAAGCATGCATCCATAAGCATGCATCCATAAGCAAAAGAAGAAAAAAAGAAGGAATAAATATGCCAAAGTTAAGCGGTCTTGTAAGTTTGAGCACGGTGAGAGGAGTTGCCAGCGGCATTATTGCGGGAAGTGTTGCCACCGTGAGCGTTCAGCATTACGTGGATTCTTCGGAATTTTCGAAAGATCCGCAAAGAGCGGAAATGCGGGAAGAGCAGAAGAAGGTGTCCTTCGAAATTCAACAGCAATCGGAAGCGCTGGAGAAAGAAAAACAAAATCTTGAAACGCAGAAGCAATCCCTTGCCAGAGGATGGGAGGCACTGAGAGAAAAGGAGGCAGTAGTTCAACAAATGCAACAGACGGCGACGGCAACACAAGGTGCCGCAGCGGAGGTTGTGGCTGTCGAAACAGTACAACAGGTTGCACAAGCCGCGGAACCGGCGGATGAACAACCAGAAAAACCGAAAGCGGATGTTGTTCCGGCGGATCACACACCGAAGCGCCCGGCGGTTTTCGACGGTGGTGGCAGTAAAGAAAAACCTGTTGAAACGACAAACAAAAACAATACCTCCGAACCGTCGGTTGCCTTTGGTTCGTCGGGCGATGTGGTGACCGTCGAGAAAGACGGTAACAGTTCCGATGCCGAAGCGGAACGCCTGCGCGAAGAAGTCGAAACCTTAAGGCGACGGCTTGCGGAAAAGGATGATGCGTCAAAAGAAAAGGCGTTGAGAGAATGGGAAGAACGTTTGCGCGAACGGGAAAGAGCGTTATCGGAAATGCTTCGGAAACGAAACGTGGAGTCAAAGGCGACTCAAACGGATGATCCTTTATTCGAAGCGGCGACAGGCGGTAACGATCCTTTCGATAAACCGGGTTCAAAAAAAGACCCCGGAATGCGTGGAGCGGATGCAGATCAGTTAAAAGAAAGCAGGGAAGTTGAGGTGTTTATAAGCGGTTCACCGAAGAAACCGGACACGGACGGAATCCGGAATAAAATAACAAATACTGCCATTCCGAACGTTGATACTAAGAAAACGTTTGAGGCAATGCCGACGTATGAGAGAAAAACCAATGCGAAAAATATACGCGATATTATATCGGCAATGAGCAGAAAGTCAGAGGAGACTAAAGGCGCGACTGGCATAACGACTAACACAGGCATCGTTACTTCGTCGGGGGGAGGAATTCCGCCGCCGCCACCGCCGCCGCCTCCGCCGGGAGTTCCTCTTTTGGAAGTTTCTCCTTTGCGAGTTCCTCCGATTGGCGGTGCGCCGAAGCCATCAGCGAAAACGTTTATGCAGAAATTCGAGAAGAACTTCCGTCCCGCGTTTGAAGAACTGGAAATAGAACTCAAGGAAAAAGAAGAGAAAGAACGTGAGAGCGCTAAAGAGGCTGATTTTCTAAAATCTCTAACAGAGAAGCATCCGATTGCCATGGCATATAAATGCATTCAGGATTTGGATAACGATGATAAGGAAAGAGAGAAAAATGAAGAAAAAAAGAAAAGAGGAGAGCCCGAAGCTTCTGTATTGGACCGGGATAAGTTTAAGCAAAACACTTGCATAGCGTTAGAAAGATGTGCAAAGGATCTCAAAGAATTGTATTCGGATTACGGTTGTAAAGACTGCATGATGCGGTTGTTGCGGATGTTTGTCTCTTGGAATGGAGTGAACGAAAAAACCGTCTTGGAGACTTTTCAGGAAAAATTGTCGTCATTCTGGTTGGATGCTTTTGCGTATTTCGTAACGACGCCCGAGGATAAATTGAAAAAAGCGTATGAAACTTATAAGCGATACATGACCCCATATATCAAACAAACCTCTGACAACCTTTACTACTATTGTTCCCGTTGCCCGACAGGTACGCTAGACACTTATAATTCTTATGATGAATGTAGAGATAAGTGTGTTGATTTCGTCGTTTTAGATAAAACAAACAACAGGTCTTCTCTGATTCCATGTACGCCGGATTGTTATATCAGTATGTGTCCCGATGCAATGATGTTGCAACATGCAAAAAAACCAATTTGGTAACATTGCGGAATGATTACATAATGCGCCTTGCAAAACTGTTGCTTCGAAGAACCCGCGTAGGCGATCCAAACGATCCTGCGCATCGCAAAACTCTTTTGGAATTTGTGATTGGAGAGGTTACATCAAATTGCACCGAGGAAGATTTACCAGAAGCCGAAAAAGAACGTAAAGGTAAAGAAATTCGATTCCTCATTCGTATGAACCAAGATTCGCTATTTGAGGAATCAGCGGGGACAGAGGAATTAGGGACAAAGGAAGGGAATATTCGTTTCATAAAAATCGTGGAAATGGCGTTGAGCAGAATGACAAAAAAGGTTTCAAAAACGGAAAAAGACAATTGGTTGTCGTGCTTGGATGCCGACCTTTTTTCCTTGTTTGGAATAAACGAAACAAGTAATCCGAGAATACCGGAAAATAAAGAATGGTTTTCCGATGAAGTTATCAAGGAGAGTTTGAAAAAACTTCACGAGACAATGACGAACAAAAAAGATGCTGATTTGGAAGAGCTTAAAGGGATGGTGGGGCTCTTCTTTTGGCAAAAAATCAAAGATGATATGGATGATAAATCGAGCGAGTTCTACCGTAAACTGAATTCAAATTTGATGAACTCCGGTTCGATTGCCGATAGATCCAAAATCAAAAAGACGCTCAATAACGTAAAAGAAACAGATCTGAAAAGAGTCGTACCAGAGCTTCTAAAGCACTGGAATACGTTGGTGGAAAATTTCAGGAAACATGCATCTCTCCTAAGGATGAAGACTACAAAGATGGAAAAGGGGAATGCACTCGAAGCATTTGGTCCTATGACCCCCGAATATTTCGATAAAATGATGACTGATGTGGCCGCGGGCATACTGAAATTGAAAACATACAGCGACCTTACCGAAAAAAACCGCAAGGCGTACGCGAACGTAAAGCTTTTCCTTATTGCTTCAAAACTTCGGCAGATTGTTATAAATTCCCGCAAAAACAACAGTGATACTCTGACGGTCGGATTTACTGAGAATGAGTGCCTATGCATGCAGGAGGCCTCCTCCAAATGCAAAGATCTTTTGAAACTTGTGCTGTCGTACGCAAAGGCTGAAAAACTGGTCTTAGAGGGATCGTGGATCCATGATTTTTTGGCGTCCTGCCCGAAAGATAACGTAAAGTCGCTGACACTCAAAGGCGGCAGCTTCGGTATCGGTTGTTTGGGTAAGATTTCCACACCAATCGATGAAGTAACGTTCGAAGAAATGAACTTAGAAGCGTTAAAAGCTTTGGAGCAATTTCGTTATCTGGAAAACGGTAATAGCTTGACTCTTAGAGACGTTACCTGCGAAGAAGATTATTACCAGGGTGAACCGGGAGCCATTAAAGATATTCGAGACAATGGTGCCACGGTTGAAATCAATAGATGTCTGTGGTACAAAACCGGCACCCGTCCGAAAGGATCGGGAACCGCTCCGACGACCGCAAAAGGCGGGGCTCCAACAACAACCACAGGAGGCACAGGTTCGGGCTCGTCGGCAATGAATCCCTTCGGTCCAACGAAAAAATTCAACTACTCCAATGTCGGAAAGTCCGGAACGAACACAAGTGGAAGTAAATTCACACCCCCAAGCCTGAAGCCAAAACAAACAACAAACCCAGGCACAGTTCCGGGCTCGTCAACCACGGATCCATTGGCGGCTGTACGTGCTAAAATGAAGAAAGGTACAACAACCGGTATGCGCACGACCGGAGGTCCGGCCACATGTGAAAATCCCTTTCTTGCAGGTAAAAAACTGACAAAACCAACAACAACAACCAAAGAAGACGAAACGAAACCGGAAAATCCAGTTATTGCGGCTATGCGTAACCTGAAGAAAAGTACAACAACTACAGGTGCTCCTACGACAGGAAATGCCTTCGATCCAAGGAGCGTGTTGAAAAAAAATGTTATGCACGAAGGAATGTTGGATAAAAAAGACAAGGAGGATTTTAAAAAAGATCTCGAGGACAATAAAATTAAAGATGGGAAGGATATGGAAGAGAAACTATTGCTTCGGTTGGAGCAGGAATGGGCTAAAATTCCTACCGGAAAAGATATTCCCGTGGATGTACCTTTTTGCAAGACTTACCTGAAAGAAGTAGTTAAAAAGGCGATTGAGTATGCAAAAGATCGAAACTCCTCGGTTATCTTATCAGGAGATTTTGAAAAGGAAATTGGTGTTACATTTGGGCATGAGGAAATGGTAGATTTGGCGAAAGCACTGAAAGATGCGCGGAAGATAAAAACGGATATAAAATCAAGCTATGGAATGAACATCTCTTTCCAAAGCGAGTTACTTAAAGCAATGTCTACACTCAAAAAGAATGGAAAAACTATAAAAATTGAGGAAATTGAGTTATCCGGTTGGAGTAAAAGCAGTGAGGATGCAAAGACGGTTTTGAAGGCAGTTGGGAAATTGGGTTTGAAAAAATTCGAAGTCTCAAATATGCATGAAGACATGCTTGGACGCTCCAATTTTTCCACTTCTTTCAATAGAAAAGGCTGGGAGAACCTTCTTAATAATACCGAAAATGTTTCGTTCAAAAACCAAAAAATGGATGCAACTTCTTTGGGTGGTCTTTTAAACGCGGTCAAGAGCGTGAAGAAGAATGGAGGCAAAATGCCCCATATTGAGCTTCCGACCCCACCAGCAAGAAAACCTGGAGCCACTAAAGAAACCTGTGAAGAGAAACTGACGAGAGAAATCCTCAGTGAGATAGCGAATCCTTAGGGTTTTCGGTCTTGATCGAAAAGTCGTGCATTGGGGGATTGGAGGCTTTAAGTCCGAAAAAACAGAAGAGCCCGGAAAAGGTTTTGCCGGATCCGGGTTCGGTTACCCGTGCGGATGCAACGAAGACCATGGGATGTACAGTTTCTTACAATGGTTAATATTGACATTTTTTCGAAATCTTGAGAAGCTGATGCTGTATTTTGCCCGATGGTGTAACGGTAGCACAAAAGATTCTGGCTCTTTTTGTCGAGGTTCGAATCCTTGTCGGGCAGCCAGGGGGCGGTGTTGAATGCCTCAAAACCGAAAAAGCAATGGAACTGGGCTTTTTTTCGGTAAGGATTGATGGCAATATGGGTACAGCAGAAATAAGCCGTTGTTTCTGTGATTTTCGGAGGTTGTTGTTGATATTCGTCTGGTTTTTGGGCTTACGGTATTTTGTTTTTTCATTGGTGCAACGGTGGTATGAGAGTCTTGGGTGCTTTTTGCGTTGGTTGAATTCTTGACAGACAGCCGTGGTAAATCGGCTGGATGGATTTTGAGGTGCTGCAACGATTTTACGGAGGTTGTCGTCGGGGTGTTTTGTTTTCTACGTTGAGGTTTTAAATGGTCGAAGGACTTTTGATGGTGTAGGCATAGTTTCGGCACATTTCTGTGTCATCATCTGTTGCTTCCTATCAAATGCCAATCATGATATTTTTCCGCATTCAATAGTCTTTTCGATAAATTTCGGAACAGGTTGTCAGATAAAATTGAAACCGATCGGATTTTAATAAAGGTCTCCCCGCAGAGCTTGCAATGTTTAACGAGATGTGCGGTATATTTCGAAGCACCTTCTTCCTTGTATTTTCCTCCAAAAACGTCACAATAAAAAGAACCTTGTATGTTTAAAAACTTTTTAAAGCATTTTGTCGGACGACATTATCGAAAATTTCAGAAATCCTGCGAACCGATCGTGAAGAAAATCAACGCCCTGGAGCAGGAAATGCAGTCCTGGCCGGAGGAAAAAGTCAAAGCGCAGACGGAGGTTTTCAGGGAGCGGTTGCGGAACGGCGAGAAACTTGATGATTTGCTTCCCGAAGCGTTTGCGACGGTCAAAAATGCGGCGCGGCGTTTGTGCGGGACGACGGCGGACGTGTGTGGGCACGAAGCAACCTGGGATATGATTCACTACGATGTCCAGTTGCTCGGCGGTATTGCATTACACCGCGGTTACATTGCCGAAATGGCGACCGGCGAAGGGAAAACGCTTGTGGCGACGTTGCCGTTGTATTTGAACGCCCTGAGCGGTAAAAACTGCCAGCTGGTGACGGTCAACGATTATCTGGCACGGCGCGACTCGGCGTGGATGGGGCATCTGTTCTCATACCTCGGGTTGACGGTCGGTTGCATCCAGCACGACATGGGCTTTGAGGAGCGTCACGAAGCCTATCGTCGGGACATTACCTACGGAACGGCGTCGGAGTTCGGCTTCGATTATCTGCGCGATAACGGTATGGCATTGCGGGCGGAGGAGCAGGTACAGAAGGATCATTATTTCTGCATTGTCGATGAAGTCGATTCCGTGCTCATCGACGAAGCGCGAACGCCGCTGATTATTTCCGGCGAAGCGGAGAACGACGATTCGGGCGCGTTGTTTATTCAGTTGCGCGCCGGCATTCAGCGTCTGTATCAACTGCAAACGCGTTTATGCGCGCAGTTAACCGATGAAGCCAAGCCACTTCTTGCGGAAGGTTTAAAAGCGGAAGAGTTCGAAAAGGGCTTGGAGAAGCTGTATCAGGTCAAAATGGCGAACCCGAAGAACCCCGTTTTGTTGCATTTATTGGAAGAAGGGCGCATTTGTCGGGCGTACAATAAATTCGAAACGCAACTTTCGGCGGAATACAACCGGCAACGCGCGTACGATTTGAAGGAAGAACTTTATTACACGGTCGAGGAAAAATTCCAACAGGCGGATTTGACGGAAAAAGGTCGTACGGCGTTAAATCCGCAGGATAAAGATGCTTTTACGCTTCCAGATTTGCCGACGCTGTTCAGCATCATCGACGGCGATCCGTCTTTAACGCCGCAACAAAAGCAGGGGAAACGTCAGGAGGCGGAAGTTCTTTTTAACGCCAGAAGCAGTTCCATTCACTGCATCAGTCAGCTGTTGCGCGCGTACACGTTGTATCAGCGCGACGACCAGTATATGGTGGCGGACGGAAAGGTGATTATCATCGACGAAAATACCGGGCGCGCCATGCCGGGACGCCGTTGGAGCGAAGGTTTGCATCAGGCGATTGAAGCGAAGGAGGGCTTGCGTCCCGAAAAGGAGTCCAAGACCTACGCGACGATTACGCTGCAAAATTACTTCCGTATGTATGAAAAACTGGCGGGCATGACGGGAACGGCGGAGACGGAAGCGCAGGAATTTTTTGATATTTACCGCCTCAAAGTGATGGCGATTCCGACCAACAAGCCGTGTATTCGCAAAGACGACAACGATGTTGTTTTTAAAACCCGACGCGCGAAATACAAAGCGGTATTGGAGGATATTAAGGCGGCGCATGCCAAAGGACAGCCGGTATTGGTCGGTACCACCTCGGTAGAGGCGTCCGAACTGCTGAGTCGGTTGCTGAAGAACGCGAAAATTCCGCATACCGTTCTGAATGCCAAATATCACCAGCAGGAAGCGGAAATTGTCGCGCAGGCGGGCAATAAGGGTGCGGTGACGATTGCGACCAACATGGCGGGGCGCGGTACCGACATTAAATTGGGGGAAGGTGTTGCCGAGCTTGGCGGTTTGTTTGTGATGGGAACGGAACGGCACGAATCGCGGCGCATTGACCGTCAGCTGCGCGGTCGTTGTTCCCGTCAGGGCGATCCCGGGCGTTCGAAGTTTTATATTTCGCTGGAAGACAATT
This sequence comes from Opitutales bacterium, assembly GCA_017479315.1. Taxonomy (GTDB): domain Bacteria; phylum Verrucomicrobiota; class Verrucomicrobiia; order Opitutales; family UBA9783; genus UBA3222. The sequence continues at coordinate 12,124 of JAFVCI010000070.1, forward strand.
TAATGCGGCTGTTTGCCAATGCCGGGCGCATCGGGGCGTTTTTGGAGCGTTCCATGGAAGATGACGAAGCGTTGGATCACCCCATTCTCAACCATTCCATTCAATCTGCACAGAAAAA
>JAFVCI010000071.1 GCA_017479315.1 Opitutales bacterium
CCGGTACAAACCGTCTTGCGGGTTTCACCCAACCCAACGATCTCGACTTCATCGTTCACCTTGATGACACCGCGCTCGATACGACCCGTTACCACAGTACCTCGCCCCGTAATACTGAAAACATCTTCAATGGACATTAAGAAGGGCTTATCCAAATCATGCTTCGGCTCCGGAATATCCTTATCCAGTGCCTCCAACAGCTTCGAAACAGACTCTACCCATTCCGGCTTCCCTTCCAAAGCCCCCAAGGCCGAACCGCGGATAACGGTAATATCATCGCCGGGATATTCGTACTTCTTCAACAGATCGCGAACTTCCACCTCGACCAAATCCAACATCTCGGCATCGTCGACCAAATCGACTTTATTAAGGAACACAACGATATTGGGAACACCGACCTGGCGCGCCAACAGAATGTGCTCGCGCGTTTGCGGCATCGGACCGTCGTAGGCACTAACCACCAAGATCGCGCCGTCCATCTGCGCGGCACCGGTAATCATGTTTTTAACAAAATCCGCGTGTCCCGGGCAATCCACGTGCGCATAGTGACGGTTCGGCGTCTCGTATTCGACGTGCGAAACCGCAATCGTCACAATCTTCGACGCATCGCGCACCGTACCGCCTTTCGCAATTTCCGCGTAAGACTTCACCTGCGCCAAACCTTTATCGGCCTGCACCTTCAGGAGCGCCGTCGTCAACGTTGTTTTACCGTGGTCCACGTGACCAATCGTTCCCACGTTCACGTGGGGCTTCGTTCGAGTGAATGTTTCCTTCGCCATATCAAATTAAAGTTCCCGACACACGCTTTCAACCATGGAGCCCTCGAGCGGACTCGAACCGCCGACCTCGTCCTTACCAAGGACGCGCTCTGCCGACTGAGCTACAAGGGCACGTTCCGCCGCTTTCGGCTTTCACAAAAGCTATGCCTCTTCACTGTTAAGTCATTTAGAAGGACCGTCAAGCGTTTTTTTGAAAAAATAACCCCGGTCTTTCATAAAAATTTCACCGCCGTACCAACAATCTTCAACATTCCCAACGTAACGATCCTTTGCCTATAACGAAGGAACAAACAACTTTCCTTAATGTTGCACCCGACAAACCGTATTTTCGGAAAAATTTTCCATAAAATACGAAATAATTCCTATTCGATTGACACCCTCGGTACATTCTGTATGATGGGCGCGTAAGGAAGTGAGATTGAGAATTTTCCTACTTTTCTCGATGTTGTTGCCGTTTATTGAACCTTGTTCGGCAACGCGCCCGCTTTGGGAAATCGTATGTAACGACCTTTGTCGCAACGTCGCGTTTCCCGCTCCGTCGGAACAGCTGTTGCAGGAAATTCGAGCTTATTCCGACGATTACGAAGCAAAAATTCTCGATAACCTTCAACGGCTTTCCGTCGCTTCAATGCGGGATTTGCTCGCTTTTTTACAAAAAGATGCGCTGTCGCTTGATGGAATGCGGGCTAAAATTGCCACCGACAGTTATCGGGACTTCAAAAAAACGAAGCATTTGGCAAATAGTTTTTGTTTTTATTATCTTTCACGGTGGAACTTTAGTGAAATACGAAGCGAACTCATGACACCGACAGACACATCGGAACCAAAGTTTCGGCATCTTTCCGAAACAACTTTAATAGTTTTTCGCGAAGCCGAACTCTTGTTCCAAAGATATATACGGGCTTTCGCAGAGATTTTTAACATAAACGATGAAACCCGGGAAATTTTACGCACTGCCATCCGTTCCTGGTATGATCTTAACAAATCCGACATACTTACCAACGAACTTTATAAAGATCCGTGGTATCTTGCCGCGCAGGCATCCGACGGTTCCTGGTCAACCGTTCTTTATTCGGTCATGGAGCCGAACCAAACGCAATTCAGCCCAAAGGAATGAAAAATTTTATCGATTCCGTTACAACAGACTTTAACAAATGCATTGATGGCTCAACGGTGAATGATGTGGATTTGAAAAAAAACATCAAACAACAATTTCGTGATAATTGCATCGAATATCTCCTGCGCGGCGTTTACGTTCGTTACAACACTCCGTCTGCCGAAAGAGATAATCTGGTACATACAATTTTTGAACATGCCCTCAAAACGTCCGACAGATCCGAACCGTGACCGTTGAAATAAAACATACGCTCGGCATTTTTATCGAAATGTAGGCACAAAATCTGCTTCACATACAGGCATGGATACCGCTTCCGTTATCATTACCGGCGTTCATTTTGAACTGACCGAAGCCATTAAATCGGTCGTGCACGAGAAAATGAACAAACTTTTCCGTCACGAACCCGACATTATCCGCATTCGCGTGGAACTCACGAAGGATGTCGACAAGAAGGACAAAAATGCCTTTGAAGCCAAGGGCACCATTGAGCTCCGCGGACCGAACTTCATCGTTTCGACGTTTTCGGACAATTTGTACAACGCCATCGACGATTTGGAGGATAAATTGTTGCGGAAACTGCGAAACCGCGCACGTTTGATGAAGACCAAGCGCAAAGAAGCGTGCATCGGAGGGTAACACGGACACTTCAACACACCGCCGGGAGTCCGATCGGTACCCAAACTTTTAAACCGCTTCAAATATACGGAATTTCCCGGTACGTATTGGATTTTCGGACAAATTCTTTGAAATCTTTTCCTTAAAAAGGGAAAAAATTTCTTAAAACTTACGTCAACAAGACACTGCCGTGACGGTTTCGAACTATATCGCAAAGTTTTTGATCCGAAAAAACGTAAAGCATCTTTTCGGGTATCAGGGACGCGCCGTCTTGCAAATCATCGATTCCGTCGTCGGCACAAAGGAAATCACCTACGTACAAAACTTTCATGAACAGGCATCCGCACTTTGCGCCTGCGCTTACGCAGCCACCCGAAACGACATAGGTGCCGCGATCGCAACTTCGGGTCCTGGTGCCGTCAATTGAATGGGCGGAATTGCCAATGCCTACTGCGATTCTCTTCCCGTACTGTTCATTACGGGACAGGATTACCTGGAACGCGTTACGCACAACAGAAATGCGCGCATCAACGGCTTTCAGGATTTGAATATCGTCCGCATGGTGCGCCCCGTCACCAAATATGCCACGCTGATCGGCAATCCCAAATCCGTACGGTACGAACCGGGAAAAGCGTATCACATCGCAACATCGGGTCGAAAAGATCCCGTTTTGCCGGATATTCCGATCGATATCCAGTCCATGGAAATATCCGAAGAGCATTTGGACGGATTTATCCCGCGGGAAACGGCGGAGGATGCGTTTTGTGCCGCGGCGCTGCATCCTCGAAATAAAAAATGCCCGAAAGCCTATTCTGCTGGCGGGCGGCGGTATCCGTGCCGCCTGCTGTACCGACGTCTTTGAATGTTTTGTAAAGAAAACCGGCATCCCGGTCGTTACGACCTTAAACGGTATCGATGCCATCGATGAAGCTTACGGTTTTTCAGGATTAAACGGACATCCCTGTTGCAATAGGGCACTCAGGGAAGCCGATCTGCTTCTTGCGCTCGGTGTGCGTTTCAGACAACGGCAAATCGGAAAATCCATCGAAGGTTATACGAATGCAAAAATTATCCGTGTTGAAATTGACGACAGCGAAATCGGGAGAAGTTTTATAAAGGAAGATTTGGTCATCAGGGCGGATTTAAAAGTTTTTTTCGAGCACATCAACACGTACGCCTTCAATACGGATTTTTCCGATTGGCACAGGCAATTGACCGATTGGAAAGTAAAGTCTCAAAACGACGTTTGTTCTCCTGTGAATACAACGAATCCCGTCACGTTTGTCCGGGAAATGCAGCAGTATTATCAAGACGATACGATTGTAACAACGAACGTCGGTGCCAACCAGATGTGGGTCGCACAGGGTTATCAACAAAAAAACCGACAGCGATTTTTAACCTCTTCTGGCTTGGGCATCATGGGCTTTTCGTTACCCGCCGCCATCGGAGCCTCGTACCTTGCAAAAAACGCCGTCATCGCTTACACGGGAGACGGCTGTCTGCAAATGAACCTGCAGGAATTAAACACCCTGGCCGTAAGACGGAATAACATCAAGTGCGTCGTGTTCAACAACAACACGCTCGGACTGGTGCGCTCCATGCAAAACAAACGTTTCGGGGCACGTCATTACGGAACGACACCGACCGCATTCACCTGCCCCGATTTACATAAATTGGCGGACTGCTTCCGTTTGAAGTACGTCAACATCCGAAACCGCGAAGATTTTCCGAAACTGAAAAACGTATTCGCCGACACCGAACCGTGGATTGTTGAAATACGGGTGGATACGGATTCGGAACCTTTCAGTCGCGGCAACGAACCTTCATGGCATGGGGTGTAGTACGGTAGTTTTTTCAGGAAAGCCGACCGCATACACAAAATACGCCGCAGAACTCCGTAAAAATCATCGGTAAATTTTGTTTTTCCGCCGAACAGCCACCCGCCTCGCAACGTCACGTACGGGTTCCATTCCCGCTCGTAATCAATCTTTGCTCCGTCCGTCGCTCCCGACGCTACACCCGACAGCATCCCGACGATGCCTGCCGTAAAGAAGAATTTGCTTTTCATAGTTTGATGTTTCCATGGTAGGTAGGTAGGTAGGTAGGGGGCAAGGATTTTTTTGGAGGGGGAAAAATGTTTTAGAGAAAAAGGCGGAGGAAATTAAAACACAAAAAAACTTCTTTTGACCGCCTCCGAGAGAATGGCAAAGGTGCCTTTTATGAAAAAAAATGGAAAAATGGCAGGAAATACTTACTTATTTAATCACTCCAATCCTTCAGGTGCTTACTTAATCAGTTTTTACAAGAGTCGTCCTCCTTCTCTCAACCGTTAATTTTCATTCATTTCATACATCCGCCTTGCAACCGCCTCCCAATACGGTCAAAAAAAACCGCGAACGCACCGTTACCGGCGACGTTGCAGGCAGTAATAATCGGGTCAAATAAAATATAAATCGCAGTCACCAGTGCCAGCATATCGGGCGTTAAGCCCAGATAATTCTGCAAAATCGGCAACATCACCAACACGCCGCCGCCCGGAACCGCCGCAACGGCAAATTTTGCGAGCACAAAGTGAAACGCGAACAGCAAATAAACGCCAAAATTCGGGAACGGCAACCCAAACGATTGCAGAACACTCAGGGCAAACATCGGGATAAAAAAACAATCCCCGACCAGGTGCACATTGACCGTTGAGGGAATGATAATATCAGCATTGGCGGGATTGGAACAATTTTTTTCCGCCGCTTTCAGCGAGAGCGGCATGGCGGCGGCACTGGAAGCACTGCCGAAAGCCGTTACGACAGCAGGAAAAACATTCCGTACGTACACCGACGCTTTTGACACGGAACCCTTCGCGAACAGAATGTATTGCAACAAAATCCAACTGCACGCCGACAAAACAAACGCGAGCAACACCGGCAGGTAGGAACCGCAAACGGACGACAAAATACCGTCGTGTTGCATTTTAAACATCATGCCGACGATAAACAGTGGCATCAACGGCAATAAAATTTTAAAAAAAATGCTCGTCACAACCGACGCCGCACACTCGCATGCCATCGCCGCGGTTTTTGAAACGGGTCGCAAAAGTAATCCCAAAATCAAACCGCATACCAACGCGGCATCATTGGAAAACAACGGCATCAGCGACACGTGAAACGAAGCGTCCAAAACGGCAGTTGAACTCGAAAGCATTTCCGAATATCGATCGCCCTGCCCCGACAGAACTTTGGAAACACCGTAACTCAGCATGGTATTTAAAAAATTGGAGCAGCAGATGAGCGGAAAAATCGTCAACACCACCCGAAAGGCACGATTGCCGAGGCGTGAGATTGATCCGAGCAGCAGTGAAAAAATCACAAACGGCAGGCAAAAAACCAGCCCTTCCTTAATGCACAAACTGACGGCATACAAGAAAGCCTTTACGGTCGTGGGCACAAAATTTCCGCACAACAACGGCAACAGCAATGCGCCGAAAAAGATCAGAAACGAAGCTTGGTTTTTGTACTTACGAAACATAAGGATGGAAAAGGAAGAAAAGAGGCGGAAATAAATTACCGCTCCGCAGTCGACGTCGTAGTCGCTGTGTCAAAAGAGTACGTCGTCGCATGATGCCACGCTAAACGCATAAAAGCACTCTCAAAACGAAACACAACCCATGCTAAAAAATTTTTTTGTAAGCGTCAAGATATGAGACGTATTTTCGAACGACAACCGTACCGCGGCAGATAAAATTCAAACTTCCGTGTAAAAAACCACACGAAACGGAAACGCTCGAAGAATACCCTACAAAACTCTCGCTCCGTTGGACACTTCCGCCTTCTTTCCCCCGTTGGCCTTATATTTTCGGCAACCGCCCTTCAAAAAAAATCTGGCGGAGAGAGAGGGATTCGAACCCCCGGTGGGTTGCCCCACACCTGATTTCGAGTCAGGCACAATCGACCACTCTGTCATCTCTCCGCACCGACAGCTTCATCGGGTACGATTATCGGACATTCGGCAAGTTAAAAACCGTGAATTTTACTTCCAGATAAAAACAGACTACTATTTCCGATTTTCTCCGCATACCAAAACACTTTGCTGTTGCTTCAATTCCTTATGTTGTTGATATTTGCCTATCTCATCGTCGGTGCCCTCTGTACGACCTTCACATCAATACCATCTCCGAAACAAACTTTCATCAGCATCTTCAATTGTTTGGTTAAAATGCAAGACCTTTACATCGTTTACTGTACCTTTGTTATCCACGGGTACCTCCTATGGATGTATTGAACTTAAAATCCACCGTTCGTTTTAGAGATTTTCCGATCCCACCACATCATATTGAAACATCTATATCACCCGATGCACCAAAAATGAGTGCACCGTAGCGCCCCATATCGTGTTCATATGTTCCACCAATCATAACACTCGTATTACCTATCGATATTCCGTTCAATCAATGAAGTACAACTTCCGATCACCGTCGAATCATTGTTATAGAATGAGATGAAAAAGTAACCCTAAAAAGATGAGTTAACGATAAAATCTGCAATTTTTTCTTTGGTTTTCTGCAAGCAATTTTGCATTTTTCCACTTATGTTTTTCAGAAATCCTTCCTGATTGATTTTTCACACTCTTCCAGACTCTTCGTCGAGCACCATATGCTGCTCCCACTTAAAAGCTTCTTTCCCTTCTATTGTAATCCTAAAATTCTATTTTCTGTTAAAGTCCGAAAACAACTGAGTCGGTTTTTTCAGACAATCCGAATTACCGGGAAAATACGCAACGTGTTGCGTGGCTTGCTCTTCGTGAATCGACCAGGTTGATTCGCGAGAAATGTTTTTAAGTTGTTTTCAACCGTTCCATTACTGACGGAACAAATATCGCTTATAAATTGCTTCGATCCGGTATTGTCTTCGAAATTTCCGATGGATACGATGTATCGTCGAAAACAGCTGTATCCAATGGCAGACTTTCATCCCGATGGTACAGTTCTTCCATAACCTTCCTGTACCGTGAAACTTTCACCTCTAGAGAAGATTTGAATTTTTCCTTCTGTTCAAAGGGCTGCAGTTCGGCTTTCAGTTGTCTTCAATCTGTTCGTATTCGTACAGGATATTTATCCATGTTTCGGTATAAACTGCATCAAGGAATCCTCACACCTATAAAATGTAATAACCTTATTTATGAATTCCTTCGTTGCTTTTTTTATCAAAATTTTGTAGAGGATCGTCAATTTTCGCGTTCAATTGTTTCGTATGTTCCTCCGCGAAAGATTTCTTAAAAAATCCGACAAATTTCCAAAATATGTTTTTTATCTTCTCAAGCGCAAAAGAACCGATTGCAAAAGTACCGACTCCCTCTTTATTCATACGTTCCTTGAGAAACAAAAGCGTATCCAACGCCTGACCCATGCTCATCGAACTTTTGGCAAATCGACTGAACGTCGGTTGGTTATTTGAGAGCGTCTTGCGAACGGGTATCGTTTGAGTGGTGTTATTAAGCGCGGCATTCGTTTTTGTTTTACTCAGCTCCAGCTGCTTTTCTTTCACAAGCGGCGACTCGTTGAGATTTATATTCGACGTGTCGGCGTTACCGGGTTGCGATACGGTTCCGATACTATTGCCAGTGTTAATTTCGTTGAGCATTAGCGTCCCGCCTTTTATATTGACCGAATTTCGGAATTTATTTTTTCAATGCTTCAACCCCGGGAGCCGCCCTTTTGCTTTAAACCGATGCATCTGGCGACACTAAAACCAAAGGGAACTTCGTCGTTTTAATAAAAAAAGGTCATTTAACATGCATATTTTCACACAAACATCCGATATTTATCCGTAAGATACGATAACGGCATGCGGGTTTAAAGACACGGCGACTTTATCGACCGCGAAACCGTTTCCCAACAAAACCTCGAACGGCATCGGTCATCGTCGTAAAAAAGGCTTTCCATCCGTAAGCAATCGTACAACGATAGACATCAATGAAAGCAACGGGCGTTTTATTCGCTATTCTCCTCATCATTGAGGCGCTCAACAATACCCACAGTACGGTGTACAACCAGTGCCTGCTGTTTATTCAGCAGGATTTGCCGGGATCGGATTTCCAGCTGAAATTGAGCGTAACGCTGTATTTTTGCGCCATCTTCTTCGTACGTTGCATCATCGGATCGATTGCAGACCGTTGCAGCGGACGAAAATGCCTGCTTATTATGCTGTTCGTGGTGCTGGGCGGGCATCTGTTGGCGTATGCCGCAACCAACCTGCCGACGTTCGTGGTTGCGCGATTTATCCAGGGCTTCGGCTTCGGCGGCGGGCAAGTGATGAGTTTGGTATTGCTGATGCAACTGTTCCCGAACAAAAACCGCGCTTCGATTATTGCCGCCGAACAGGTTGTTTTCTGCATTGCCGCCGTCTGTCTGCCGCTGATCGGACATGCCTGCGCCGTCGGCGGGCATTGGCGTTGGACGTATGTGATGTACATCCTGCTGACACTGTTCGCGATCATTTACTTTTACGGCTGCCAACACCACGAAGAGCACATCGCCGCCTCCATGGTTGCTTCACACGAACCGTCGCATCACCTCATTACGGACAAAAAATTTATGCTTCCCGTCGTTATGTCGGCGTTAACGGCATCCGCCTACTGCCTTTGGGGCAGTTATTTCAGTCTCATCGTGCGACATTATCACATTCGTCTGTCGTGGCTGATGTGGTATCAATTATTACCGCTCGCACCGTATTTTTTCTTTTCGCTTTATTTCCCGAAACTCACCAAAAACCTCCCGCAACGCACGCTGTTTCGGCGCATCGCTCTTACGCAAGGAACGGTCTTCGGGCTCATTTTACTGCTCCTGTTGTGGAATAAGAACAGTGTTATCCTGCCGTTGTTGATTTTAATCCCTGTTCTGCTCCACAACGTTGCGAGTGCGTTTTTCCGTCCGCTGATGCAGGGACGCGCCCTCAATGCCGTTCCCGTGCATCAGGTCGGCAGTGCCGGTGCCTTCATTTCCATCTTCCAAGTCGCCGCCAACGCCGTTTTTTCCGTCTTCATCAACTGCATGGCGGATCTTCTGCCGGCGTTCGTTCTCGTTCAGCTGTTCATTAACATTTCGATTTTGCTGTACCTTTGGAGAGATTTGAAAAGTAGTTCACCGACAACGACATAGAGCTTCCTCTTAAAAGAACTTTACGCAAGGGTTTGTTTTTGCTGAAATTTGTCTCGGTGCCCCCTCCGTTTTCGTCGATTGCGCGCGCCCTGCGAAGGACGCGTCTGAGTCTTTTCCCGCTCGCGGGCTGGCTGGCGCGTTATCGCCGTTCGGAACTGCTCCCGGATGCCTTTGCCGGATTGAATGTCGCGCTGATCGCGTTTCCACAATCGATGGTCTATGCGCTTATGGCGGGCATTCCCGTTAAGTACGGGCTTTACGGCGCTCTGATTGCCGCCGTCGCAACGGCACTGTTTTCCGGGTCGCACATCTTAAATATGGGACCGACGAATTCCACCGCCGTCGTGTTGCTGGGTTCTTTTGCGGCGTTGGGTATTTCCACGGATCGTTACTATCTCTTCGGACCGTGCCTTCTGGTACTGACGGGCATTTTTCTCGTCATCGGCGCATTCCTGAACATTGCTTCACTGGTGCGTTACATTTCCAAAAGCGTCATTTTCGGCTACATGTACGCCGTTATCGCAATCATGATCGTTCGGCAAGTCCATAACGCACTCGGGTTTGAGCTAACGTTTTCGGATCCCGCGCAACAGACATTTTTCGATACCCTGTGCGCAACCGTTGTCGGACTGACGAAAACCGACGGTGCATCGCTGTCAATGTGTATTTTATGCATTGTCTTGTTTTACGGCTGGCGCAAATTATTCCCGCGCAGTCCCGTCATTGCACTGACGGTACTTTCACTGACAATCGCGGGCATTGTCCTAACCCGTTGCTTTCATGTTCCGCTGCAGACGTTGCGTGCCGTGAACATCGGCGACTGGCACCCTTCGTTGCTCGGCTTCACGGGCGCGCATGTCCGCGATCTGTCTGGAGCGGCGCTGATGTTAAGCTTCGTGACACTCATTGACGGCACCACCATCCTGCAAACGTTGTCGGCGCGCATGGGAAAACGCTGCAACGTTAACCAAATGGTATTCGGCATGGGCTTGGCAAATATCCTTTGCGGGCTCGGTTCGGGCATGCCGGCGTCCTGTTCGCTAACGCGCTCCGCCGCCAATTACGTCAGCGGTGCCAAAACCGCCGTCGCAAGCCTGTTTTGTGCATTTTTCTGTTTTCTCGGCATCCTCGTCTTCGGACCGTTCCTGAATTTCATCCCGAAATCCGGGCTGTCGATGCTGATTATCCTGCTGGGGCTCGGGCTGTTCGAAAAGCACTCGTTGCACATTATTCTGAAAGCCGACCGCGCCGATGCCTGCGTGTTCGTCTGGACGCTCCTTTCTGCGTTTCTTTTCCCGCTGAACGTTGCAATTTTCCTCGGGATTTTAATTTCCGTCGCGCTTTTCCTGAAAAAGGCCGCCGTCCCGACGCTTCATGAAACCCATCGCGAGACGGTCGGTGCGGCACACGGAAACGATACGAACGAAATTTCCGTCATTCACGCAACGGGACATCTCTTTTTCGGTTCCGCCGAACTGTTCCGCGATCAAATCCGAACCCTTTGCAAACGTCCGCAGTTAAAGGTGATCGTCATCAAACTGCGACGCATCCTGTACATCGACGCCACCTGCCTGCTGACACTGGAGGAATTGTTGCGTTACATGCGCGCCAACGACCGAACGCTTATTCTAACGGAGGTCAGCCCGCAGGCGCTCGAAATCTTCAAGCGTTCCGGGTTGTACGAAACCGTCGGCGCGGATTTTATTTTTCTCGACGACGAAGAACAAACGCAACAGCCGACCACAGCCGCACTCGAATGCGCGCGGCGGATTATCGGCAAAGGAAACGCAACGGTTCGTCTGCCGGCGCAATCGCCGGCGGTCGCGCATGAAGATACGCTCCAAAAAACCGCAACTTCCTCACAGAAACCGCTTTCGGAGCCTTCGGTTCGGGCGGACGTAAAATGAGTTTAAACTTTGGACAATGGCGGAAGTTGTCGCATTATCTGCCGAAACGTAAAATTCCCGAAGAGGTTGTAACTTTCATCGAACGTACAACAAGTCCGCTGTGCGTTGCCTGCTCCGGTGGAAGCGATTCGCTGGCGTTGCTGTTGCTGACGAAATTATTTTGGTCAAAACGCACCGTTATTATTCTGCATTACAATCATCGCATCCGCGCCGTTTCCGACGAAGAAGAACGGCAAATGATCGACTTGGCGCGAAAATTGGACGTAAAAATCGAAGTCGGGCATCGACCAATAATGCCGGAAGCACATCATTTATCTGATGCCGTTCCCGGCACAAATAAAACACCCGCAACCCCGCCGCTTCCGTTCCCTCCGCATCCGTCGCTTTTGAGATCGGACGGTTCCTTATCGGGACTACCTTCCGAAACGGAATTGCGAACTCTGCGTTATGCGTTTTTTGAAAAAATGTTGCGCCTGCATCGTTCGCAAATTTTGCTGTTGGGGCATCATGCCGATGATCGCCTGGAAACCGTTCTCATGCGACTGGTGCGCGGCGTCGGTCTCGAAGGACTTGTCGCACCGCGCGCGCTTCACAAGGTGTCTTTTTACACCAAACTGCGTCCGTTGCTGAATTTTTCAAAAAACGAACTTCGCAACGCCCTCATCGCCTGCAACATACCATTTTTCGAAGACGCCACTAACGATGAAGATGATTGCCTTCGTAATCGTATCCGTCACATCTTAATCCCCGCCTTCGATGAGGTCTTCCCGCCGCACTGGCGCAACGGCTTCAAACGTTCCTGTCAATTACTGTCCGAACAGCGCGACGATCTGAAACAACGCCTTGAACAACGCTTCCAAAATTGGGATTTTTCCAAAAAAATCTTCGAATGTTCCGAACTGCAAACGTTATCGACGATTGAGCTTCGTTATTTCTTCCAAACATTGTTACAACGGCACGGCATACAAAATTTCGGTTCTCAAACGATTGACAACATCCTGTCAGTTCTGCATGGGGAAGAAACAACAATTTTACCCCTGGATGCCCAATATCGGTTGCATTTAGACGGTGTAAAAGTCGCCCTCATCAAACAACCGTCGAAACTGCCAAAGCCCGTCAGCATCATATGGCAAAGCGGCACGTTGTTCCTCCCGAACGGCGCACAACTGTCTTTCAAGGAAGAGCCTTGTTCGATCGAATGTTATAAGAAGGTAACTTCGGGTACTTTTTCGTACTATAACACCGTTGTTTTGGACGCTGAAACCTTCACGTTGCCCTGTACGGTGCGCTTTTGGAACAATGGCGACCGTTACCGCCCATTTGGTGCGTCAACATCGGTTAAAGTCAAAGATCTGTTCATCAACCACAAAATTCCGATTGTTCAAAAGCATCAACTGCCCGTGATTTGTTCCGCAAACGGCGATATTGCCTGGATTCCGGGATTGCCGCCGGCGGACGCGTTTAAACTGACGCCGCAAACGAAACGATGCGTTTTTTTGTTTTATCAAACGGACAAAATACTTTACGGTGGAGAAGATGGCGGAGGAAAAGGACTCTAAGACACCCCAAAAGCCGAAAAAATCCGCAAAGCGGCTCAATTACAAAAGTTTGTGGGTGTTGGGATTGTTGCTGTTGATTTTGGTCGGGCTGAATTCCCTGGCGTTGACGCCCGAGGGTCGTCTTCATTTGACCGTCAATCAGGTTTTTGAGCTGGCGCGCGCGCGACTCATTCAGTCGGCGGAAATCCAAGCGGTCGAATCGGGAGGACCGCAATGGTACCGCATCCGCGGGACGTTGCGCAAGGACGGCGCAACGTTTCTGCCGGTATTGCAAAAAGAAGCACCGTCGTTGTTCGGGCAAAAGGGAAAAACCGTTAAAGCCGTCGTCATCCCGAGCCAATTCGAAGCCGAGGGTCGATTAACGGATGCGCGCTTCAACGAACTGACCGCCGACAATTTTGATTTTCAACTGAAGGAAAAGCCGGCGGGCACCTTGCTAACGTCGCTGTTGACCGGCACGTTGCCGTTTCTGATTATCCTGCTGGTCTTATACTTCCTCTTCATACGTCAAATCCGCTCGGCAGGCAGAGGCGCGATGGGCTTCGGGCGCAGTCGCATGCGACCGTTGCAGGAGGATAAAAAAAAGGTTACGTTCAACGATGTTGCCGGTTGCGACGAAGCGAAGGAGGAGGTTCGGGAAATTGTCGAATTTTTGAAAAACCCGCAGAAATTTCAGGACATCGGCGGACGCATTCCGAAGGGTTGTCTGATGGTCGGTGCGCCGGGAACGGGCAAAACTCTTTTGGCAAAAGCCGTTGCGGGCGAAGCGGACGTTCCGTTTTTCAGCATCAGTGGATCGGATTTCGTGGAAATGTTCGTCGGTGTCGGCGCATCGCGCGTACGCGACATGTTCGAACAAGCAAAGCAGAACAGCCCTTGCCTGGTATTCATCGACGAAATCGACGCCGTCGGTCGGAAGCGCGGCGCAGGTCTGGGCGGCGGTAACGACGAACGCGAACAGACGCTCAATGCGCTTCTTGTTGAAATGGATGGCTTCGAATCGCGCGACGGCATTATTATCGTCGCCGCCACCAACCGACCGGACGTTTTGGATAATGCGCTGTTGCGCCCGGGACGTTTTGACCGCCAGGTTGTATTGGATCTGCCGGATTTGCATGGACGCGAAGACATTCTGGGCGTTCATGCGAAGAAAATCAAACTGTCCAAGGATGTCAATTTAAGCACCGTGGCGCGCAACACCGCCGGCTATTCGGGGGCGGATTTGGAAAATCTGCTCAACGAAGCGGCACTGTTGGCGGCACGTTCCTCCAAAACCTGCGTCGAACCGTCCGATTTGGACGAAGCGCGCGATAAAATTTCCTTCGGTCGCGAGCGCAAAAAGCTGATGGATGAAAAGGACAAGCGCATTACGGCGTACCACGAAGCCGGGCACGCGATTATTCAGGCACTGCTGGATGACGGCCTGCTTCCCGTTCATAAAGTTACGATTATCCCGCGCGGACAAAGTCTCGGGAGCACGATGATGCTTCCGTCCAAGGACATTCTCAATTACTCAAAAACGCATCTTCTCAATCAAATTTGCACCTCGTTGGGCGGACGCGTGGCGGAAGAAATGATCTTTAACGAACAGAGCAGCGGCGCGTCGTCGGACATTCGTTCGGCAACCAAGATGGCGCGGCGCATGGTGTGCGACTGGGGCATGAGCGCACTCGGTCCAATCGCGTTCGGCGACAATCGGGATCATATTTTCCTTGGCGAAGAGATTGCGCGCGAACAAAATTACAGCGAACGCACCGCGCAACGCATCGACGAAACCATTTCGAGCATCATCGACGAACAATACAAGCGCGCCTGCGAACTGTTGAAGGAGAAAAAAGCCTCCCTGGAAATCCTGGCGCAGGCACTGCTGAAATACGAAACCCTCGAAGGCTCGCACGTGAAAGAGATCCTCGAAACCGGCAAACTGAATACGGAGGACTTAGACCAAAGCATTAAAGCAAAAGAGGAAGCGTCGAAAAAAGCCGAAAAGGAGCAAAAAGAAACAAAAGCGGAAAAAGACGGTTCGACGACAACGGCAGACAAAGAAAAGAAGGTGGACGACAAAGACAAAAATCAACCCGAAAAAGTCGAGGAACGGACGGGAAAAAAATGAAAAAAGAAACGTGCCTTATTTACACCTACGGAGCGCCCGTTTTGCGTCAAAAAGCGAAGCACATCAGTGTTTTCGACGAAGACTTAAAAAAGCTCGCGAAAAAGATGTTGCGCAACATGTACACGGCGCAGGGCATCGGATTGGCGGCACCGCAGGCAGGCAAATCGATACGGTTGGTTGTCATCGATCTGCAACAAAAGGAAAGCGAGGAACAGGTTTTTCTGGACGGGCGTTCCTTGCCGATCGCGTTGGTACAACCGCTGTTTTTGGTCAATCCGACGTGGCGTTCCGTTAATGATTTTCAGTTCGAGAAGGAAGAAGGTTGCTTGTCGCTCCCGGATGTTCGTGGAAACGTGAAGCGCTTTTTTGAAATCATCCTTGATTATTGCGATTTGGACGGCAATCCGCACCGTTTGCAGTGTCGGGATTTGTTGGCGCGCTGTATCCAACACGAATGCGATCATCTGGACGGCATTTTGTTTATCGACCATTTATCGAAGAAGGAACGCAACGAACAGCGGGAATTGTTGGACGAAATCAAGGCCTTCGGCGGAACATACGACTATGCGGAAGAAGCGGAGGAAGCGTGATACAATAGAAGAATGTCGCTTTCTCTTATACCGAGGTTACTCTCACAGGACACTATCTGCGGTAAAGGTCTGGGTAAATTTGGAGCAAAAACACGCAATGACACAAGAGTATCGATGCTGTCTTTTGTAAAAAAAATTACCGACGAAGGCGTTTTGTACGTATGTTCCCGCATGCCCGTAATATTAACGGATTTCGCTTCCTTCTTTCGGTTTTTTGATAAACGATTTTACAAACCGTTCTTCGATATCCATCCCAAGAACATGCATCAACTAACTCAGCGAAGCACATTCGACGAAAAAATGAAGTACATTGCAATAGTTCACACGGAAAACGCATAGACCATGGAAAAATTTCTATCGTTTTTGGGTTTAATTTTGAATGTGATCCCCGAAACAATCTCACGCGGTTTTTGTCGCTTTTTCGGACTTTTGTTGCATTACCTCCATGGGTCGCGCAGAAAAATTGTACTAAAAAACCTTTATATTGCCTTTCCCGACAAATCCGAAGCATGGCGCCGCAAACTGGCGCGCGTGAATTGTGCGCGCTGGGCAGAAACCGTTTGGCTGTTCTTGTGCGCTTCCCGTTGGCATCCTTCGCGCGTAAAAAAGCATCTTTCGTTATCACCGTCCTTTAAAAATTGGATTGAAAAGCTCAATCAACAGTCGCGCGCAACGGTTTTGCTTATTCCGCATCTCAATCTGATGGAACTCATGACGCAGGTGCCGTGTTTATTTGAAAAATTCCCGCGCACCGGCATCGTCTATCGCCCTTTTAAAAACGCCGCACTCGAACATTGGGTCCGCAAAACGCGCGAACGCTTCGGCATTCAATTACTTTCGCGCAAAAACGGCTTACAAACACTCGAAACGTTTTTGGCGAACAAAGGGTTGGTCGGTTTTTTGTTCGACCAATCAACCGGCGACGTCGGCTGTCTGACAACGTTTATGGGACGCCTCGCCTCCTCAACGCCGTTGCCTGGAATTTATGCGGAAAAATTCCAAACCGACATTGCGGTCGTTTATGTCAAACGCACGGGTTTTTGTCGCGCCGAGCTGTGCATTGAAGAATTGGCGGTCGAAAAGAAAGCCATCCCGATCACCCTTGCCGCCGACAGATGGTTAGGGAAAAAACTGCGTACCGATGCAACGTTTTACGAAAACTGGCTGTGGTTGCACCGTCGCTGGAAAACGCAGGAAGATCCAAAACGCCGCTTTCGCATCGAACAAAAGCGCAATTGCCTGTCCGAAACCTGCAGAGCGAACGGTTGGGAACAACTGCCGAAACGAACGGACGTTTGGATACGACTGCCGAAGTGGCTCGGCGATTGCGTTATGACATATCCTGTGGTTACCGCCCTGCGTCGGGCGCGCCCGGATTTTTACCTGCACGCCGTCGTAACCGAAAATTTGGCGGATTTGGTCAAAAATCACTTTCCCGTCGACCATGTCGTCACGCTTCCGAAACACTCGGGATTGAGCTATTTCAAACCTTTTTGGGCGATCCGAAGGCACTATCCCGATGTTTGGATCAATTTTCCGAATTCACAACGTACGGATCTTGAAGCGTTCTGCTCGGGCGCAACACAACGGTTCGGCATTCAAAAAAAACATCGGCGTTTTCTTCTAACGCACACGGTTCGAATGCAACCTGAACCCGACGAGCATCAGGTGCACTTTTGGTATCGATTTTTGCGAAATTTCGGTCTGAACGTTCCGCTGTCGAAAGAACCGTTCTTCGAATCGAAAAAATTCACAACCGTCACTGCATTCGGCTGTTTTGTCGGTTCCGCCAACACACCGTCCAAACGCTGGCCGACGGGACATTGGCGGCAGCTGATCGGGAAATTGTTGCAAACGTTTCCGAATGCACAATGTGTGTTATTGGGTTCCGCATCCGACCGTCCGCTGTGCGAAACAATCGCGGAAAGCCTACCGCCCGAACGCATTCAAATTTCGGCAGGCAAAACCGATCTTTCAACACTGGAAACACAACTTCGAACCTTGGATTTCGTGATTTCCGCTGACAGCGGTGGTCTGCATTTAAGCAACGCTTTGGGCTTGCCGACTGTTGCGCTGTTCGGTTTCACCGATCCTTCCTACAGTAAGCCGTTCTTCGATGCTCCGACGCTTGTGTTGCAATCACCGACAAACCGCATGGAGGATTTGTCGTCGGAGGTTGTTTTCGAAAAAGTGCAGGGTTGGCTGGAAGGGCTGACAGTGTCGAAGTAACTTTGTTGTTTTTCTCGAAAACACTTACGCAGTGAACCCGCTGTTGTCGTGTACGCTTTTCCCTTCATATAAAGGTGATATTTTTCGGCAGGTTTTCTTTAAAAAAGCAATGTCGGCATTTTATTCCAAACGCTTGCCCGTAAAGATGAAATTTGTTTCCATAAATTCGTGAAGTCGAAAACCAAAAACGGTTTTGTGCTCATTGAATTGCTGTTATCGCTGACGGTCATGACGATCTTCTTCGGCGTGGGCGTAAAAATATATCAATCTCTCAAGGAAACGGCACGGTCAACGCAGGCTTCGGAAGAAGCTTCCGAAATACGTAAGGTATTCGAAGCTTACCTTGAAAACTACGGATGTTGGCCGAAAGGAATCTTCCCCATCGAGCAATGGTTCGACTTGTCGCACAAAAAACTGGACTTTAAAGCCGTGTTTTCGGGAGGAAATAAAAATGCCAATCCCGAAGGCACCAACTTTATTGGAGAAATAAAAAAAGACGCGCTCAAAAAGCCGCTGTGGATTTTTTTGTGTAACCCTTGGTCTCAACAGACCGCCACCATCGCTTGGACACGATTGAAACAGTTGAGAAGCCGACCAACCGAATGGGATCAAATCGAAGGCATCGATTTTGTATTTTCTTACCGACCGAAACCCGACGAAGATTATTGTGCCTTGCTTGAGCAAAAGGTTAAACGCGAACGCGCGAAAAACGGAACATCTGCTCTTTAAATGGCTTCGGGAATTATTCAAAAATCTTTTTAAAGTTTTAAGCACCTCTTCAAGTACCTTCAAAAGTGCAGAGATAATGTCTGAACGCCATCGACCATCGCGTTATTTGACTTGCCTCAATCTTCCTACGGTGCCCTGTTTTTTCGAAACTCAAAACTTGTACGCAATCACCAACAAAGTGCATGGAGGATTTGTCATCGGAGGTTGTTTTCGAAAAAGCATAAGGTTGTTTTGACAAAAATAAGCACTTAAATAACTCCGTTATCCTTTTCGAAAGTATTTCGGATAAAAAAAGCAAGAAATGTTCTTTTTAACCATTGGCTTTAAAAAACCTAAGGACAACCCTCAAACACCCCACCTATCTCCCGTTCCCTTTGATTCCGCAGACGTTTTTCTCGAAAAAATCCTTAAACGGACGATAAAAATGCTTCGTTCCGCGCGATGTTTCGCTTTGTTCCGCCTGCGAACGGCGTTGATATTCCGACCAAAACGCTTCGGGAGAAATCACGACACTGCCGTAGGAAAAAATGCGATCGCGCAACAACAAATCGCGCGTCACAACCGTTAAACGGGAACGTTTGGACGGTTTTGTCTGCCGAATGAGCGTCAAAATCGTCCCGTCGGCATCCATGGGGTCCGTACCGTAAATCACCCGAACCGCCGAAGGACATTCATTCTCCCGTTCGTGCGAGCCGCGCGCGTCAAATACAATCGTTATATCTCCGAGCGACGCAAAACCGTGCACCCAGGCCATAAAACGGTCGCGCGCCAATTCCAATGTCCCTTCGGTCGGCAAAAACCGCAGGGCGTACATGACATTGTATCCGTCCAAAATCCAACGGATACCGCCCATGCATCCTTACTTCCGATCGGTTTTAAAAGCTGCCGTTAAAGCTTCGCCGGCAAGTGCCTCCGCCTGTCCTCTCCCCTTACGTTCCAGGAAATTTTCATCGAAATGCTTGAACTCCTCCGAATCGGCCGAAATATCCGCAGTTTGTTTGTCTTTGCAGTAAAAAAACACCATCGCATCGCCGTTGCCTTTATACGCTTTCGACCAGTGCTTCGGTTGGAACGCAAGAACATCGTTCAAAAAACCGAAAAGCGAATGCATGGGTAAAATCTTCGAAAAATCTTCAAATTTCCACTGTTCCAACGTAAAAGGCTCCATGGATTTGACTTCAAATTCCTTCGTCGGAACGCCCTTCTCGTTCAAAGAAGTTTTAATTTGCTCAACCTTCGCCTGAAACGCCTTTTGTCGATGCAACCGCTTGGCATCATCCACAACCTGCTCACGCACTTGAGCCGGTTCCGGTAAATGCGTCGGAATAAATTTATTCAGTGCCACCAACGCAACACCGCCCTTAACCCGTTGCGGATCGCTCAAAAAATGCTCCTCGCTCAGTTCAAAGGCTTTCAAAAACAACTCCTTCGGGAAACCGTCTTTTTTCGGAACACTCACCTTTGAATAAGGCGGCGTGGAATAAATACAACGAACACCGCTTTTTTCCAGCAACCGCTTCCAGGCATCACTGCCGAGTTTAATCGACTGCTCGTACACCTGAACCGCCAACTGCGACGCTGCTTCCTCGGCAAACGTAAGGCACTTTTCTTTCTTCCAAGCCTCTTTTACGTCTTCCGAAACATCTGAGAACTTCGGTTCTTCATCGCCTTTTGAAAAATCCTCTTTATGTTGCTCAAAATACGCCTTTAAATCCGCCTCGGAGGGTTGCGAAAGACGATCGGCAAACTTGTCGGCATCCAACACCAGCAAAGTCACATCGGCTTGTTGCGGAACGCGATAATCTTCTTTGTGCTCCTCAAAAAACTTCCGAATTTCCTCATCGCTCAACGTCGGATCCTTTTCTTCGTTCTTTACTTCAAGATAGTCCAAAACGTACGTTGCCCGCACCGATTTAAAGGCGACTTCGCTTTCCTGCGGCAATGCACAGGCAACGCCCTGCATCACATTTTGCACCTGCTCGATTTTGTAATCTTCTTCAAACAACGACCGAAGCGAAAACTTCCCCTTCCATTCCTTCAAATACTCATTGTAACGGGAGGGCTTAAATTGCTGCTCTTTCTCGTCCCAAAAGAAACGGCGTGTTTTGATAAACGCCTGCAGCTGTTCTTCGGTCGGATCGGGTAATTTCAAATCGCGCGCCAAACTCAACAACCACAGCCGATACAGCGCGTACTCCTGCGACGCCTGCATCCGATCGCCGCCGTCGCGCAAAAGCATGCTTATTGCACCCTTCACGAACACCTCTTCCGCCTTCCTGCGGTCGCTCAAATCAAAACCGAAGTACTGTTGCGACGCCTTCTTTTTCCAAAAAAAACCCGGCATATTGCCGATGGTGAACACGAACGGCACCACGATAACCACCAGCAGAACGCCGAACAACCAACGGCGGTTGTGTTGCAAAAAACGCTCGATGAGACTCAACATGTTACCACTTAAACGTATCGGACGGCTTTAACGAACGAACAAATTCCGCCAACAGCCGAACGGTTGCCTCAACA
The DNA here is from genome assembly GCA_017479315.1 of Opitutales bacterium. GTDB lineage: Bacteria > Verrucomicrobiota > Verrucomicrobiia > Opitutales > UBA9783 > UBA3222. Next base: position 21,306 of record JAFVCI010000071.1, read on the forward strand.
TCCGACAACGCAATCATCTCGTGCGGCGTATGCATGTAACGCAACGGAATACTGACCAGCCCCGCCGCAACGCCTTCGCGTGACAACTGAATGACCCGCGCATCGGTTCCCGTCGGTCCCGCTTCGGCTTCCACCTGATACGGCATCTTTAAACGCTCCGCGCACGCCTTCAAATGTTCAAAAACCTTCGGGCAAATGTTCGGTCCGCGCGCAATCACCGGTCCGGCACCCAATTTAAATTCTCCCAATTTATTGGCATCGCCGTCGGGAAAATCGGTCGCGTGCGCCACATCCACGGCAATACCGACATCCGGATGCACGCCGTAGGTCGCCGTAATCGCACCGCGCGTTCCGATTTCTTCCTGCGTGCTGGAAACGGACGTCAACGAAGCCGCCATCTTTTCTTTCGCCAAGCGCCGCAATACCTCCTGTACCACGTAGGTACCGCCGCGATCGTCAATGCCGCGCGCGCACAGAAAGCCGTTCTCCATCAAAAACGGCTCATTGTCGTACACGACCGCATCGCCGATCGAAACGCGCTTCAAGGCTTCTTCCTGCGTCTTTGCTCCGATGTCAATCCACATGGACGACAACTTCGGCGTCTGCTTACGCTCTTCGGAGGTTAATAAATGAATGGCGCGACGTCCCGTAATGCCGTACACATAGCCTTTTTCGGTCAAAATCCGAACTTTGCGCCCCGAAATCAACCCCGTATCATGCCCGCCGATGGCATCAAAAAACAAAAAACCTTCTTTATTCACATGACGAACGATTAAACCGATTTCATCCATGTGCCCGCTCAACAGCACGCGCGGAGAACCCTTCGCGTTAATCGTCGCAATGCGGTTCCCGAGCGTATCCTTCTCCAATTTCTCCGCAACCGAACCGACATACTTCTCAATTACCGCCTGCGCTTCGTTTTCGTAACCGGACGGCGACGACGCCTTCAGTAAATCCGCCAAAAACGGATCCAATTCCGCTTTTTCCTCTTTTTCAACCCTCTGAACCGCCGTTTTTTTCTTTTCCATAAGCCCTGATGACCTTTGCGCGCAACCAGCAAAAAACTGCCTTCAGTGTAAAACACACGCAATTTCTGTCAATCATTCGCTTTTCAGGAACCGAAGGTGCTCCGTTAAACCAAAATCGCCCGCACAGGGACTTCATTTTTCCGTAGCGGAGAATACAATTATACCTGTCGATAAATTTTCCGATCCGTTTTTCATGCTTTTTACAAAAACAAACCAACGCCTTTGTCCCTCACGAACGCCACCCATCCACCCGAGATATTCCGACGCCCCGCGCACAAGCACTCACCGCAACAATTGCCAATTTATTCCATCGGGATCGTAAAAAAGAATCTCAAAGACTTTATAAAGCCTCCGCAGGAAACCAACACCTCGAAGCACCACGTTTTGTACTGGTTACCGGAAATGAATACCCTCCTTGCAGCCTTTAACGGCATCCTCGCCAACAAGGTTTCTTATAATTTCGAACGCAAATTCAAAAGCGGCACCGGGACCGCGACCGGTAATGATTTTCGCCTTTTCATCCGTCACGGCGGGTTCCGTCGAGGTACAATTCAGTTCCTTCTTTACACAATCGTGCGCCGTAAATTTTTCCGGCAAACATCCGGCGTTTTTCAAAATCAAAGGTGCCATGCAAATCGCCGCAATCCACTTCTTTTGTTCGCGAAATTGCCGTATCATCGCCAACAACTTTTCGTTCTTTTGTATATCGAAGCCGCCCTCGCCGCCGGGAATAAGCAAAACATCGAAATCCTCCGCCTTCACCGACGAAAACGCTTTATCTGGTTTCACCGTAATATCCGTTGAAGATTTTACCTCCGAAGCATCATTCAACGCCGCCGTCACCACCGACATACCGCACCGACGCAACAAATCAACAGGCACCGTCATCTCGATGCTCTCGAAATTCGGAAACAAGATACACAAAACCGTCAGGGTTTTCATATTCTTAGTGTGGCGGAAGCCGAAGGAAAATGCAAATGTTTTTGCCTAAAATTTCACTCATAATGTCCCATAATGACCCCAACAGCGGTCAAGTTCAATCGTATCACCTCTCACAATATATACCAACCGATGCTGTTCGTTAATCCGTCGAGAATAAGCATTCGGATAGCCATGCAACTTTTCGTACGGCGGTGGTGTTTGGAACGGATTTTTCAGTATAATGTCGATAAGTCTCTTAATAACGGGAGCGAATTCCGTATAACGCGCCTTCGCCCACTGCTTTTTGAAACGGTGCGAACGACTAACCTTCATGATCGAGTTCAAAATCCAGTGCTTTGAACATTTCTTCAGCACTGTCATACACGGGAAGTTTTCCGGCTGCTACATCCTCTTCGAGCTGTTTCAACTCCTCGAAAAGTTCTTCTTTGGAATACACCAAATCATCGTCTTCCTCAAAGTCGCTCTTCAGACATTCGGTTGCGTATTGTTCTGCGGAAAGGTTTTTCTTTTTCGCACCAATCAAAATACGATCGTAGACCTTCCGCGGCAACGTGAGATGCAGCTGTGCAACTTCCATAAACAATCTCTGCCTGTAGAGATTTTATCCCGTTTATCTCTGAGATGTCAACAAAGCGAGCAATCGCATTTCGGAAACAGACCGCATTGCATCGATAAATTTCCGAAATTCCCCTCCTACTCATAGTGCTCCCAACAACGCGTAAATCCAATTTTACCGTTCTCAATATCGACGACATACACCAGCCGATGCTGTTCATTGATACGTCGGGAGTAGGTATTTTGGCAACCCTTCAACTTTTCATACGGCGGCGGGTTTTGAAAGGGGTTCTTTTTAACAATCGCAATAAGTTCCTTAATTTTCGAAATCAGATAGGTGTGTTTCGCCTTTTCGATTTCCTTACGAAATCGTTTTGAAAAGACGATGATCATATTCCCAAGGACTTAAACGCTTCCTCTAAATTGTCGTATTCAGGCAGTTTCCCATCTCTCATATCCCGCAACGCCTGCCTTTCTTCTTCAATCAGCTCCTCAATCGGATACGCAAGACCATCTTCCTCATAATCCTCTTCCAATCTCTGCTCGACATATTTCTCAGCGGAAACATGCCGTTTTTCGGCAAACCCAAGAATACGCTTGTAGGTTTCGGGTTTCAGTTGAATGCAAAGGCGGGCAGTTTCCACACTTTTATTATACTTCCTCCGTCAATCCTACTCCGCCCCTCCCTTCCCTCCCCCTTTTTCCTCTATATACCTCCCATGAACATCCTCCATTTCTCTCCGTCAAACCTCTCAAACTTCCCTTCAAACTTCCTCTTGACAATCCTCCCGCTTTGTAGTCCAATAAAAGCAGTTCCTGCGGTGCGTTCACGACGGATGCATCGGAAGGGGCTGATAAATAAGTAAAACTATAAGAAAGTAAATCAGTATTATGAATAAAAAGTTCATGATTGGGGGGTGCGCGGCGGTTGCGATTGCCGGCAACGTGTTTGCGGCGGATGAAAGTATCTCGTACTTCAATCCGTATGCGAGTTTGAAGGGCGGCTATGCTTTTTTGGGCAAGCGCAACAACATCAAGTACAAAGGCGGATTTGCCGGTGCGGTCGAACTCGGTGTCTCGTACGATGCCTGGCGTTTGGGGCTCGAATTGGGCTATAAGCAGAATAAGGTTAAAGAGATCAATGGGCGCGATATCACAAAAGGTACCGTAGGCAGCCTTGGTGACTATGGTAAGGATGCGTTGGCACATTGGGGAATGTTTGCAACCAAGAATGGCAATAATAAATATGATGTCTTCTTTGCCAAGGTTGACCGCATCAATGCTCTTACCGGGATGGTCAATGTTTATTACGACTACGCCATGACGGAAAACTGGAGCCTTTATGCCGGTGTCGGTTTAGGTGTGGCAAAAGTATCTTACAGAATAAATGAACGTACTTCCACAGAGGAGGTTGATAATCTGAAGGATGAAACAGTTAATACTAAATTCAACCTAAGTGATGAAGACTTCAAGAAATTGGTCGGGAGCTCCAAGACCGAACTTTCAAAGACGGTCTTTGCGTGGCAGTTGATGGCGGGTGTCGGCTATGAATTCAACGAAAACTGGAAGCTGACCTTGGGCTACAAACTGTTCAATACCGCGAAAGTGAAAGTGTTCGGCGACGAGAAGGTCAAGACGCCGTTCAATCACACCGCGGAAGTCGGCTTGACTTACACGTTCTAAAAGGACGGAAGCGCAAGGCGGTCGAGAGGATCGCCGTTAAAGCGGTCGGCGACTGCCGGAAGCGGTCGGAAGACTGCGAATGTATCATACGGAACCCAACGGGCACGCACAAGCGTGCCCGTTGGGTTTAGGGAGAGGGAGTGGAGAAAAAGAGGAGGAAATGAGAGAAAAAGAGAGAAGAAAAATCAAGCTTTGATTTAAAATCGACAAATTTCTTTCCCTAAAATACAATTAAAATATCATGAAATCCGCAAGGCTTTGTATTTCCGTCAGCCCGGAGTTGTATGATTGGGTGAGAAGTCAGGCGAGAAAACGAAAAACGTCCGTCAGC
>JAFVCI010000072.1 GCA_017479315.1 Opitutales bacterium
GCGAGCCGTCCCGAGAGGCTTCCGAAGCATGTTGCGTAACCGTGATGAGTTTGAGGTCGGTATGCCAATCGAGCATCACGTCCCGATCCGAAAACGTATCCCGAAAGAAAAGGATACCCGCACAGTGCCCCGTTTCGGCAAGCTTAACGGCCTGTTTGAGAAAACCGCGGTTATAAACTTTTCGGTCTTCGCTGATTAAATCCGTCTTCATATTCAAATGTTTTCAACAGATACCCTTCGCAACCTTATCTTTTTCATCCGGTTTGACAATCGCTTTAATCCGTGTGTTTTGTTCTGTGACGCCTAAAGACCTTTTATGGTACAAATAACGGACATTTATGGCATTTTATGTCCTTTGACAAAATTTTCTTTCGGAAGCGTTACCGTTTGCGTCGAAGCGGATGCATTACCGATGTCGATTTTGTTATAACTGATGCGTCGGTGCAACATGGTGGTCAGCGTTTCGGAAAAGGTTTTCCTGATAATTTCCAGATCCTTGAGCGTCAAAGCACTGTCGTTGAGTTGACCGTCATCCTCCCGATCTTTCACGATCGATTTTACCAGTGCCTCAATCGAGGTTTCGGTCGGATTTTCCAGACTGCGACTGCTGGCTTCGACGGCGTCGGACAGAAAAAGAACCGCGGCTTCTTTGGTTTGCGGTTTTGGACCGTCGTAGCGAAAAGTCGCTTCATCGACCGTTTCGTTTTCGGTCTTCAACAGGAGGGCTTTTTTATAAAAATACTGCATAAGAAATGTCCCGTGGTGTTGTTGCATCATGTCCCGTATAACGCGCGGCAAATGATAACGTTTCGCCAAAAGCAGCCCTTCCGAGATGTGACTTTTTAAAATCATCACGCTTACGGAAGGCGGCTGATCGCGGTGCGGATTGTCGCCCTGTTGATTTTCGGTAAAATAATTCGGATTCTTCATTTTTCCGACGTCGTGATACAGCGCGCAACAACGGCAAAGAAGTGCGTTCGCGCCGATTTCGGAAGCCGCTTTTTCCGCCAATGCCGCCACCATCAGGCTGTGGTGGTACGTTCCGGGAGCAACCTCCTGCAATTTTCGCAACAGCGGATGATTGAAATCGGTCAGGCGCAGGAAGGTCATATTGGTGCTGTGGTGAAACAGTTTTTCCAACAGTGGCGTAAAGAGGAAAACAAAAAGAAACGTAAATAAACCGTTAACCGCAATCGCCGCCGTACGTTGCAATCCCGTTACGAGGTCGATCGGTTGATACAAAGAACCGTGCAGAGCGATGAGTACCGCGTAGAGCAAAAATCCGCACGCAATTGCCTTGAAAACATCCTTTTTAAATTGGATGCGTCGGCATAAGACGACCAAAGCCCAACCGACCGTTAAATCGCACAAAAACAGTTCGAACGAACCGCGCAAAAGAAGCATTTTGAGACCGACCGTCAACAGCGTAATAACAGCTCCCGTAAAAGCGTCGACCATGGTTGTAATGAGAACGGCGCATAAAAACGTCGGCACTAGGAATGGAACCAACGGCGTCCAACCGAGTGATTGCCCGATTTCGGAATTATCACAAAACCACGCGATGACTCGAATTAGTAATATCTGAAAAAAAATAACGGCGGCGGTTGTCGATTGAAGACGTACCGACGAATGCAGACGGGTTGGAGAGAGAAATAACAGCAACATTGCGAGTGCCCAAAGAAGCGTAAAAACAGAGCCGTCTTTCAATAAAGCATGCACTCGAATTGTTTTGTAATCGGTTTGTTGCGCGACGGCATTTCGATATGCCTGCCAACGTTCGAGAACTTCCGCCGTAACGATTTGACCGAATTCGACGACCACATCCCCCGCGGCAATATGAACGGTAACGTTCGGCGTTTGTTCGACAACTTGCCGAATTTTCTCCTGCGTCCGTTCCTGGTCGCAGATGAAATTCGGCTTCAATCCGTACCGCATGATATGAATAAGCGCATTGGCGACGTCATACTGCGAAACGGTTGCAAAAATGCGGGTTCGCAACAGCCGAAGCGCGTTGCCGACGGTTAATCGCTGTTGTTGCGGATCCGATATCGGATCGAACGTTTGGAAGTAAAGCGTTCCGTAGAGCGGATCATCATCCCAAACGCCTTTTTGGAGCATTTCCTGAAGGATGAAAAGACTTTCGTCCAAAAGACGATTGCGTTGCAGATTTTTGAAGCGCAATAATCGTTCAACGTCGTTGCGTTCAAGCTTTAATCCGAGAGCGTCGAATGCTTCGAGCAAGGCTGTTATTTTTTCATTCCTTTGCGTACCCGCCGCCTGATCGCATTCGCCAAGTTCACGCTTCAGTTGTTCGATTTTTTGCGAAAAATTTCGAAAGTTCGACAGGTCGATTTTATACACCGGAACAACCCGCCGCCGCTGTTGCTCTTTGCGTTCTTTGGTTTTAAGGTCGCTGATATATTCGAAGTCGATCGGTGAAACCAAACGAGCGCCCGACGGTTGATTGAGATGTAACGGCAGTTCAAGGGTATTGTTTTTCCAAAAGGATGCAAAAAAAAGCGCGATAAAAAACGCAACATACCCAAGCAATTTGCAAAAAAACGGCATCCGACGTTGATACGCAACCGTCGGTTGCGTTTCGGCGGAAACGACTTCCCGCTTCTTTTTATGCCTAAAAAAAACCATCAACGTTTCTCAAACAAATTGCCGCAAACGCTTCCACATCTCTTTTAACGCCGACGGCAACACGCGCGTTTCGCCGATCACCGGCATGAAATTGGTATCCCCGCTCCAGCGCGGAACAATGTGCAC
>JAFVCI010000073.1 GCA_017479315.1 Opitutales bacterium
ACGTTCGGCAATCATACTGCCGAAGCCAAATCATACCCGTTGCTTCTACCAACGGAGGCGGTTGCTGTTCGCATCAACCTCGCAAAACGAAAAAATTTCCCGCCGATGCTTTTGTTGCACAATAAAATTGAAAAAATCGTCAATTCCTCCACAATCTTTTGTAGCAATGAGCAACGAAGTCGGCAAAGGGGAAGTCGGTTCCTGCATTATTATGGGCGCGGGTGCCTGGGGGACGGCAATGTCGGTACATCTCGCAAAAAACGGACTGTCGACAGTGTTGGTACCCTGGGATGAGGCGGAAGCGCAGGCAATAAAGAAGCACGGCAATCGATTGGGGATTGAATTACCGCAAAACATCCGCATCGATACGCACTTTGAACATTATTTGCAACCAACGTGCGTTGTGTTTCTCGCCTGTCGCGTGCAGGGATTGAGAACCGCCTGCGAACGTTTAAAGGCGCACGAAACAAAATTGACGGATGTCATTTCCCTGATGAAGGGGCTGGATGAAGAAACCTTCCAAACGCCGACGCAGATTATTCAAGCACTGTTGCCGAACGTTAACGCCATGTGTTTGACGGGACCGACGATTGCAAAGGAATTTGCGGAAGGGAAACCCGCGGCGATGCTTTTGGCGTCACATCTCGAACGGCGAAACCTGCAGGCGGCATTTTCGAGTGAAACGGTGCGCATTTATTATGGCAATGATGTGACGGGAGCGGAGCTCGGCGGAAGTTTGAAAAACATTTACGCCATCGGCATCGGCGTTTTGGACGGTCTGGAATTGGGAAACAACGCGCGCGCGGCGTATTTGACGCGTGCAATGAAAGAAATGATCGACATCGGCGTTTGTTTGGGCGGACGTCGGGAAACGTTTTACGGGCTGAGCGGTTTGGGCGATTTATTCACGACGGCGCGCGCGGGGCGCAGTCACCACTTCGGATTTGCATTCGCCCGGGGACAATCGCCCGAAACGCTTTTAAAGGAAGCCACCGTCGAAGGTTACGCGAGCATTCATCGCTTTCACGAACGTTTGAAAGAACGCAACCTCGATACACCGATTTTGGACGGTTTGCATGCGGTTTTTTATGAACACGTTCCGATAAAAGACGTCATGTATCGCTTTATGTCGCGTCCGTTGCGGAACGAGGTGTAAGTTTTCACCCTCTTGGAACCCGCAGGAAACGTTTTCAAACGGATTTGAAACGTTTTTTGCTTTTGTACGTGACGGGGATGCTTTCGGGAGTTATCGGATTGAAGACAAGGGAATGTCGGACAATCGCAACGGTCATCGTCAACGCTTACGCGAACGTTTTTTGAAGACGGGACTGCGCGGTTTTGCGGAACACGAAGTGCTGGAGTTGGTTTTGACGCTGTGTATTCCGCGGCGGGACGTCAAAGAACTGGCGAAGTCCCTGTTGCAACGGTTCGGAAGCATTCGCAACGTATTGGATGCCGACCCGAAACAACTGCAAGCGTTTAACGGACTCGGTGAAGCATCGGTGGTTTGTTTTTTGCTCATCAAGGCGTTTGCGGAGTATTATTTGCAACAAAAGACCGTTGAATTACCGATTTTTACCAACAACGGAGCCCTGGTGCAATTTTGGCAATCGCGCCTGGAATCGTTGAACTACGAAGTTTTCGAAATCGCCTATCTGGATGCCGCTTACCGCCTGATGAAAGACGGCATTGAACGTTTGGAGGAAGGAGCGGGAACCCGTACGAAGGTGTATTTGCAAAAGGTGCTGCGTTCCGCATTAACCCGCGGTGCCGTGAACTTTGTTTTGGCGCACAATCATCCTTCGGGAAACGCGCAGCCGTCGCAAACAGACCTGCAAATCACGCAAAGTCTGCACTACGCCTGCACGCTCATCAACATTCGTTTCCTGGATCACATCATTATCGCAAAAGACGGCTATTATTCGTTCCGACAATCGGGATTTTTGGCGTAGTCGCAACGCTTCTCGCGAACTTGTCGCCTTCCTTAACCGCACGAGTTCATTCCCCTTGTCGGGAATATTTAAAAAAAAGTTATGGATGCACTACCGAAACCTGCCGTTGATGAAGGGATTTTTGCGGGATATTCAACAACCCCGAAAGTTCCGAAGCATTCACCACTGTTTCACTTCCGATGCGTACCGAATGACCGCCGAACGAACCGACACCATCGGAAATACGACCCAAATCCGCATTTCCCGCAACACTCCCGACATGAACATTAAAACCGACCGACATATGTTTATTTTAGTCTTTTTTCGACACAATCGCAATTTTGTTTCCCTTAAACCGCCAGAGCGGCTTTTTGTTCCGCAATCGCAACGGCATCTTCCAGGGAACGCTCAAAATGTTCGTTGCGGGAAAAATCCGTTAAATGCGCCCGCGACAAACGCGCTTGTACCAAGGCATTGGCTTCGCAAAAAACCACATGCACGCCGTTGCGCTCCGACTCGCCCGTGAACGTTCGCAGGGAATCCATGGCGGTCACATCGATGAACGGCACATGTCGCAGGCGAATAATGATCGCTTTCACATCGGGATGCACCGCGGACAGTGCCGATTGGAACGCGGTGATGGCACCGAAGAAAAACGGTCCCTCAATGGAATAAACGCTGACGTTTTTCGGGATTTCCACTCCCAAATGCTCGTGTTGCAACATTTCGGGCGTATCGTGTTCGATTTGCACGGTTTTCGCCATGCGACGCATGAAAAACAACGTCGAAAACACCACACCGATGTTCACCGCCACCACCAGATCGACCAAAATCGTCAGCAAAAAGGTCATCAACAACACGAAACGGTCGGAATTCGGCGCGGTCGTGAGAATACGTCAAAAACGCTTGTCATCACACA
>JAFVCI010000074.1 GCA_017479315.1 Opitutales bacterium
ACGAACGGCGTTTGGTCGAAAGTGCCGCAAGCTCCCGTCGAGGGATTTTGCTTCGACACACGGAAATTAACGAAAAATGCGTGTTTTTTGGCACTGAAAACCGCAACCAACGACGGACATTTATACGTCAAAACGGCTCGCGATTGCGGTGCGTCGGCGGCAATCGTAGAGCACTTTATCGAAGATTTCGACCTGCCACAGTTGAGAGTTGAAAATACCCTATCGGCATTCCAATCGATTGCGCGCGCGTATCGTCAGATATTACCAACAAAAATTATCGCTTTAACGGGGAGCGCGGGGAAAACTTCCGCAAAAGAGCTTTTATCACTTCTGCTCGGCGAAGAAACGTTCAAATCGCACGAGAATTTAAACAACACCCTTGGTGTTCCGTTTTCCCTGACGCAAATTGACGGTTCCGTGCATAAAATTGCCGTTTTGGAAGCAGGCATCAGCGAAAAAGGCGAAATGGACACGCTTGCGTCGATGTTGCAACCCGATGTGTCTATTTTAATTAACGTCGAACCCGTTCATTTGGAACATTTCGGAACGCTTTAAGAAATTGCAACCGAAAAAGCAAAACTCTTAAATGCCGCCAAAGAGCGCGCTTATTGCCCGAAGCAATGGGCACATCTATCCAAAAAAGTCCCGACGTACGTTTTTTCGGAAGATGCATCCAAAAATTCCGAGAATACTATTCTTTATCACATAACGCCGACAAAAAACGGATGGGAATGCATTGTGCAATCGCAGATGTTTGATGTACCTTTCCCGCTGGGGCACCGCATGGCGCAAACGTTTGCCATGATGATCGGCGTCGCGCTCAACGAAGGCATTTCGGCAAGCGATATTCAGGCGCGTCTGTTACGTTGGAAACCGCTTGCGAACCGAGGAAGTTGGCAATCCATCGGCAATCGTCGGTATTTTATCGACTGCTACAATGCCAATCCGTCGTCGTTCGAAAACAGTTTGGAAGGATTTTATCGCGAAGTTCCAAAGGACGTTCCGATCGTTTATATCATCGGCACCATGCTGGAGCTCGGTGATCAAAGTGCCGTCTTTCATCGGGTACTCGGAAAGAATTTTCGCATACAAAAAGAGGATATCTTCGTGTGTATCGGCGCATTTGCGGAACATATTAAGGAAGGTCTGTTGCAACACGGCGCACATGCTTCGCAAATTTATACATTCCAATCTACGGAAGAAGCGCGTTTGTGGGTCGAAAAACTTCCGCATACATACTTTTACTTAAAAGGAAGTCGAAAGTATCAACTGGAGAATTTGATTGTCCGACAGGTATAGAATTGCTTCCCGTCGAAAAAAATCGTACGCGTGTCGGTTCAAAGCGCCCTGCACACCTGCCGTCGACCGAATATGCGCGCGGCGATGGGAAAATTCGATTGTCTTTCGACGGAATGGTAAAGCTATAATAAGGCAGAGTATATGAAAGCCCCGAGGGACATCACGCATTGTTTTGCATTTGATAAGAAGAAGCGTTCTGTGGACATGCAGCGGCGCCCCGTGAATTTTTTCCTGAAAATCACCTGCGGGTTGGTTTTTTTGGTGTTTCTGGCGCAAATCGTCTTCTTTTTCTTATAATTGGATGCGCGTACGGATTTTCTTTTTGCCTTTTTTTCAAAAAATGCTTCCATGAAGGGCATGTGCGAGGAGGAAAGTTGCGACTGCAAGAAGGAGAACGAACCCGTTAACGGCGTCATCGAAAAGCAATTTCTTAAAGACCGAAAAGTTTTCCTGTGGGGCGAGGTCAACGATAAGTCCGCCAAGGATGTCACGGAGAAGTTGATTTATCTGGAGTTGCAGGATCCCGGAAAGCCGATTACGTTTTACATCAATACGCCCGGTGGCTCCATCACGGCGGGTATGGCAATCTACGACACGATGCGTTTGATACAATCGCCGATCTCGGTGGTCG
>JAFVCI010000075.1 GCA_017479315.1 Opitutales bacterium
CGGGTTGGTCACTGGAGGATGTTTCCGGAAAGCTGAATATCTCCAAGGAGATTTTGGCGGGTTTTGAGGCGGGCGAGTTTTCCGTTAAGTTGCCGGAGATTTACGCGCGCGGTTTTTTTATCGCTTACGTTAAACTTCTGAATCTAAACACGTCGACCCTTTTGGCGGAGTATGAGACGTTGAGAGGAGCTTCCAAAAAAACGGGATTCCCGTCCTTGGGGCGTTTGCAATTTGAAACGGGAGAAGAAACGGTGCAGGATACCAAAGTTTTACCCGAAACCTCGGAGAACCCGCCGAAGCGTCTAAAGGTCGATTTTCGTACCGCTCTCCGCAACAGGTATTTTATATTTTTTGCCGTTATCGGTGCGATCCTTTTGCTTTTATTCGGCTGTCGGTCTCGTAAAAAAACGCCTTCCGTGGATACGGAGAACGTAACGTCATCGGTGGTCAATGAAGTGGAAATTATTCCGGCGTTGACGGAAGAAAGTGCGACTGTTGTGACACGAGCCGAACCCTCAATGTTCCTTACGCAAGGAGGGGGCATCGGTATTTCGGATAAAGCGGTCGACGACGGCTCGCGCGGATTAGTCGCCGATGATTTACAAACAACAACCGTTCGTACCTTATTAAAGTCGGAAACAGATATGCCAATGGGTGTGATTTCTTCCGAAACCGTCACGCTGGTCGCTTCGGCTCCCGTTCAGGTGTTTGTACGTACCGAACGGGATAAAAAGCGCGTGTTTTTCGGAACGCTCGAAGCGGGCGCGCGACAATCGGTTCCGAAAGAAGCGGCACTGCAGGTTTCCTTTTCCGAAGGCGGGAACTTGATTATTGAGCGTTCGGACGGTACCGCCATTCGCCCTCAAACGTCCGGGCGCGGTTGGATTCGCATTCCATGAAAATTGCCGATACCTTTATTCGTCTGAAACAGGTCGTCATGACTTCGTCGGGAACCTGCCTCTTTTTGGGAAATGACCAAAAAACGTTCATTATCTACGTCGATCCCGTGATGGGAGAGCAAATCCGCTTTGCGTCTTCGAAACAAGCACCGTCGCGTCCGTTGACTTTTGACTTCATGCGTTATCTGCTGTTCGGATTGGATGTTTCCGTGCGGCATATCGTCCTTTACCGTGCCGAAAAAGAAACTTTTTTCGCAAAAATTCTTTGCCAACAAACATGCGGTTCCGTGACGCACATTACGGAATTGGATGTTCGCCCCAGCGACGCCGTCCTTCTAAGCCTGGCAACAAGCAAACCGATTGCGATCGATGGCGGTTTATTTCAATCTTTGTCGGATGCGGGCGATTTGTTGGAGAATTTTTTGAAGATGAAGGAGTGAAGAACGAATTTTTTTTTATAAAAAGTAAAAAATTATGAACGAGCAAAAAAATGTAAGATGGTGCAAGCGGTGCGTGATGAATGATGCATCGGATAAAGAAATCCGTTTTGATGAAAACGGCTACTGCAACTACTGCACGCACGCTTTGAGAATTATGCCTAAGGTTTATTTCCCAAACGAAATCGGAAAGCGAAAAATTGAGGCGATGCTCGAGCAAATTAAGCGTGATGGTAAAAATAAACCTTATGACTGCATTGTGGGGCTTTCGGGCGGATTGGATTCATCGTATTTAGTGTATCTGTGTCATACGTGGGGATTGAGAATTTTAGCCGTTCACATTGACGACGGTTTTGATACGGAAATTTCCAAACGGAATATCAACAAACTGTGCAAGGCGGCTCATATTGAACTTCGAACCGTTACGCCCGATGCGGAACAATTCAATGCCCTTACATTGGCGTATATGAAAGCCGGAGTTGCCAATTTGGATATACCACAGGATAACACTCTTTTTGGTTTTTTATGTGATATCTTTAAACAAGAGAAGGTTGGTTATTTACTGTCGGGAAGTAATTTCTCAATGGAAAGTATTTTACAAAAAGGTGTTATTTTTGATTGCAAAGATTTAACCAATTTACAGGCTATCCACAGTCGTTTTGGTACGCAAAAGATTGATAAATTAAAATTCGTATCACAATTACAGTGGCAAAAAGTAATAAAAACCGTCGGTAAATTCACGCCCTTAGACTGCGTTGAGTACAATCGGGATAAAGCGCTAAGAGAATTGAATAAGTTCTGCGGTTTTGAGTATTACGGTCGAAAGCATTTGGAAAACATTCTTACGGCGTTTATTCAATGTTACTGGTTTCCGAAGAAATTCGGTGTCGATAAGCGCACTTCGCATTTATCGAGTATGATTGTTTCGGGGCAAATCACGCGCGAACAGGCAATGCAGGAGTTACAGGAGCCGCTGTATGATACGGAACAAATGAATGGCTACATTGCTCTTATAAAAGAAAGATTGGGAATTACGGATCGGGAATTTGAGCAAATTATGGCAGCCGAAACACATCAACATACCGATTATCCTTACAATCGAGTATGGAAGTGGTTGCAGAAGATAAAGCACGATGTTTTAAAAATGTAAGTACTCCGAACGATTTTCAGGGATGATGTGCTGTGAGGAGGATATGGTTGTTTTTTTGTGGCTGCGTCGCGTATGCCCGGTGTGGCACGTGCTGATGCAGGTGCTGCATTTATATATGTATGCTGCAAAGTGCTCCGTTCAAATAAGATCTCGGCTATCTGAGTTTACACTGGAAAAGCCGAGTTTTTTTAGTCGTTTTGTTTTTTTGACCAATCTTCAAGTTCTATTAACTATTTGATTGCTTTTAATTGTTATAATATTTTCTAAATTCGAAGCACATACAAGCAACGAATGGATGAAAATCGACCGTCTTTTCCAGGAAATTTCCCAACCTACCTCAACTTCCTAAACAACAACGCGCTGTTTTGTCCTCCGAAGCCTAAATTATCGGAAATCGCAACCTCAACCTTGCGTTCAACGGCTTGATTGGGCGTGTAATTTAAATCGCACTCGGGATCGGGATGTTCGTAATTGATCGTCGGCGGAATAATGCCTGCTTCCAAGGTTTTAACAGTGGCGACGGCTTCCACAGCGCCTGCCGCTCCGAGCAAGTGCCCCAGCATCGATTTAATGGAACTGATATTTAACGCTTTCGCGTGTTCACTAAAAACCGCCTTAATAGCCTGTGTTTCCAATAAATCGTTGTAGTGCGTCGACGTACCGTGAGCATTGATGTAATCAACCGCATCGATGGGAGTTTTTGATCTTTCCAACAGTACCTTAAAGCATGAAATCAATGCTCGCCCCGACGGCTCGGGGCGGGTGATGTGAAAAGCGTCACAGGATGCCGCGTAACCTGCCAGTTCGCAATAGATGTGTGCGCCGCGTTTCTGCGCGTGTTCCAGAGTTTCCAATACCAAAACACCTGCCCCCTCCCCCATCACGAAGCCGTCGCGTTGCGCATCAAACGGTCGACTGGCTTTTTCGGGGCAATCGTTAAAATGTGTACTCAGAGCTTTCATGGAGCAAAAGCCCGAAAACGCCAGAATTTGCACCGCCGCTTCCGCACCGCCTGCAACCATGACATCCGCATCGCCGCATTGCAGGCAACGGTATGCTTCTCCGATGGCGTGCGAACCGGACGAACAGGCACTGACAATACCGAAACTCGGTCCGCGCATACTCAAAGCAATCGCGACCGTTCCCGAAGCCATATTGCAAATAATGGACGGGATCATAAACGGCGAAATGTATCGCGGACCCTTTGAAAAAAGTTTAAACGACTGTTCCTGGATGTTTTGCATACCGCCGATGCCGGTGCCAATCAATACGCCGCAACGTTCCGATTCGGCATCCGAAATCGATAAATTCGCATCTTTAACCGCCATTTTAGCGGCGGCAACCGCGTATTGAACATAAGGATCGGTGCGGTTGCTTTCCTTCGCGTCCATATACGGCGACGGATCGAAGCCGATAACCTCCGAAGCTACCTTGCACGGTAGATCGGACGCGTCAAAGTGCGATACGGTTCGTATTCCCGAGCGACCTGCAATCAGCGCCGACCAGAACGCTTCGACGTTATGTCCCAGGGCATTTACCGTCCCTAAGCCGGTAATAACAACACGACGGTCGTTCATATCACTAAAAATAACGGTTTCCGATCAGATTAAACCGACAAGTCAATCATAAATCGCAGAGCGTATGTTTCCGAAACCGATCCGCGATATATGTACATTCGCCAACAAAAGTCACAGGGAAATTAAAGCAAATTACGAACTTTTCCTTCAGAAACACACCCCAACTCCCGTAGCCGCTTCCACAGGTGTTTCCCGTCGAAAAATCGTCTTGAATTGTTCAAACTTTAAGCGAGCTTTCCGTCGTTTTCAATGTACTTAATGACACTGCCGACGGTTGTCAGCTGTTCGGCATCTTTTTCGGAAATTTCGCCGTTGATTTTTTCTTTAAAAACTTCTTCCAACTTCATTACCAATTCCACCTGATCCAAAGAATCCGCACCCAAATCATCCTTGAAAGAAGCTTCATCCGTCACCTGCTCCGGCTTAACGCCGAGAACTTCAACGATGACATTTTTAACCTGCTCCCGAATGCTCAAGTCGGACACATTGTTTGATGTATTTTCAGCCATAAAATTCGTTAAATTTTACACTTTCACGATAAAGGTTTTTTGCGGGAAGGCAAGCCGTTTTCGCTACATGTACAAACCGCCGTTCAGATGCAGCACCTGCCCCGTTATGTAGGAAGCCCCATCGGAAGCCAAAAAGACGGCGGCGTTGGCGACGTCTTCCGCCGTTCCCAAACGTTTCGACGGAATCATCTTCTTAACCTGCTCCAACGTCTCCGCGCCGAGACTTTGCGCCATTTGGGTATCGACAAACCCGGGCGCAATTGCATTGACCGTAACCGCGCGCCCCGCCAGTTCCTTCGCGAGTGATTTCGTAAAGCCGATCAAACCGCCTTTTGCCGCGGCATAATTCGTCTGTCCCGCATTTCCCATCACGCCCGAAACCGACGCCATATTAATAACGCGTCCCCAGCGATTGCGCGCCATCGACGGTACAAATTGCTTACAAATATAAAAAGCACTGAACAAATCCGTGAAAAGTACCTGCTCCCAATCGTCATCGCTCATTTTAATGAACAATTTGTCGCGAATAATACCCGCATTGTTCACCAGAATATCAACCTTCGGATAACATTCCAGAAGCGTTTGGCAAACTTCCGCGATATTTGCCTTATCGGAAACGTCCATCGGGAACGCATCGGCTTGCCCGCCCAGGGAACGAATTTCATCGGCAACCGATTGACAATTTTCCGGATTGCGGCTTACGCACAACACTATCGCACCTTCTTTTGCGAAGGCTTCCGCAATTGCTTTCCCGATGCCGCGCCCAGCACCCGTCACAAGCGCTGTATGTCCTTCCAGTCGCCTCATACCCGTCTTCTAAAGGCTTATTTTTTGAAATGCAAGGATATAAATCGGAAGGGTCTCCAAACAACCGAAGGATAATTCCGCTTCTTACCGCTTTCGCTTACTCGTAATGACTCCAACAGCGCGCAAAAGAAATAATTCCGTCTTCAACAATGTAGACAAGGCGGTGCTGTTCGTTAATTCTTCGCGAGTAGGTGTTACGGTAGCCTTTTAATTTTTCGTAAGGCGGCGGTGTTTGAAAGGGATTTTTGCTTACAATTTCAATCAGCTGTTTTATCTTCGGAAAAACATGCGTACTTTTGGCTTTTTCAATATCCTGCAAAAAACGCTTTTTGAAGATTGTTTTCATATCCCGAGTGCATTGAAAAGTTCCTCGGTCGTTTCGTAAGGCTTTAATTTGCCGCTTTTGACTTCTCGGATGGCTTCTTTTGCTTCATGTATGCTTTCATCCAATTCCTCCATGGAATACGGTTTGACTTCTTCCTCTCCTTCCTCTATTCCTCCCGTGTCTTTTGCGCGCATCCATTCCAAACTCATTGCCGCGTATCGATCTGTCGAAACGCCAGCGTGTTCCGCGCATTCCTCAAGGTATTGATATAATTCGGGACGCAACCCGACCGTTAAATGCTTTAATTCCATACCGCGATTTATCCGTATTCTTGCCTGTTTCGGTACTTTTGTCAACGAATGGACAGGAATGTAAGCAGCGTACTTTGAATAGAAAACGTACTCCGAATAAAAAAACAATCATCAATATATATA
>JAFVCI010000076.1 GCA_017479315.1 Opitutales bacterium
AGCATGGCGGGCGCAAAGGCGGCGACCTTCGGCGTTTTTTACGAACGATCGAGTGAGAATGGGAAACCCGCTTCGGCGGGGTGGTACAACACCGCGGCGTTGGAAGCGGCAGCGTTGAAGGAGGATATTCCTTTTTATTCGATGAACGGCGATGCGTTTTCGTCGGAATTCAAAAAAAAGGCGGTTGAGGCGTTGCGAAAAACGCTCGGAACCGTCGATTGCGTGATTTACAGCCTGGCGGCACCGCGTCGGACGGATAAAGACGGAGTAATTTATAAGTCGGTTTTAAAGCCGATCGGGCGAAATTTTACAAGCAAAAGCGTCAATACCGACAAAAGCGAAGTTTTCGAAACCACCATCGAACCCGCGACCGACGACGAAATTTTCCAAACGGTCAAAGTCATGGGCGGCGAAGACTGGGAGGAGTGGATGCGTTTATTGGTTGCGGAAAAGTTGCTGGCTCCGAAAGCAATAACCGTGGCGTATTCCTACATCGGTCCGGAGGTGACATGGCCGATTTACAAATCGGGTACCATCGGTCGGGCAAAGGCGCACCTTGCGGAAACCGCCGAGAAGTTAAATAATTTTCTGTCGGAACAAATTCAGGGACGGGCGTTGATTTCGGTCAACAAGGCCGTTGTAACACAGGCGAGTTCTGCCATTCCCGTGGTTCCGCTCTATAACTCGATTTTGTTCAAAGTCATGAAGGAGGCGGGATTGCATGAGGACTGTATTCAGCAAATGTACCGCCTGTTTGCGGGGTTATTTGGCAACAAGAGCGTTTTAAAACGTGACGGTGTGACGTGCGTGCGTTTGGATGATTTGGAATTGAAGCCCGAAGTACAGACGGAAGTGCAACGCATTTGGGAGCGTATCAATACAGACAATTTGCGCACATTGAGTGACTTTGAGGGTTATAAAAAGAACTTTCTGCAGCTGTTCGGGTTCGAATGCCAAGGTGTTGATTACAATGCCGACGTCAATCCCGAGCGTCCGATACGAAATTTACTTTCTTAATGCGAACCGAAATCGATCGGTTGCTGGAAGGTATTCTGAAAACGCAACAGACGTTGGGCGAAGAGAATTTTTTGCTTTCGCCAAAGGTTCTGAGTGACTTCTTAAGGAACGAACATGCGGCGCTTGCGGATGGTGAGGAAGGTGTTTCTCACGCAAAGCCGATGGGCGATGCAACGGAGCATGTTGCTTCCGTTTTTTCTTCCGTTTCTTCGAATTCTTCTCAATCGGCTTCCGAAGTTACCGAAGCACAAACATCGGACAATGTCGGAACGCCTCCCGTTGTCACGCTTCCGTCGGGGACGAAGGCGGAGCAATGGCAGTGGTTGAAGGAGAAAGTTTTATCGTGTCCGAACTGTTTGCAACATGTGCCGGAAGGCAGAAAGCCGGTGTTCGGGAGCGGGAAGCTGGATGCCGACATTTTCTTTTGCGGTGAAGCGCCGGGAGCGGAAGAAGAGGAACAGGGCGAAGTTTTTGTCGGGCGCGCGGGGCAGTTGTTGACAAAAATCATCGAAGCCATGGGGTTGCGGCGTTCGGACGTGTATATCGGCAATATCATGAATTGGCGCCCCGAAACACCGAACCATATCGGCAACCGACCGCCGACGCAGGAAGAGATGCGGTTTTGTTTGCCGTATCTCATCGGGCAGGTAGAGATTGTGCGCCCGAAGGTTCTTGTTGCGTTGGGGTTAACGGCGGTGAATGGTCTGCTCGGATATGATATGAATCGCAAAATGCGCGATTGTCGCGGGAAGTGGTTTGAATTCCATAAAATTCCTTTATTGGTGACCTATCACCCGTCGTATCTGTTGCGCAACGGTACGTCCGCCTCTAAACGCATGGTGTGGGAAGATATGCTGTGCGTGATGAAGTTTTTAAAGATGCCGATTTCCGAAAAACAAGAGGGGTATTTTTTGTAGGGAGAGGTTACGTTAGTTTTTGTTTGCGTTGCTCGAAAGTGATTTTGTTTATTTCAGTGTGCGTAAGCTCGCGTGGGTTAAATTGTTGTGTCCTTTATTAGAGGCGATATTCAGACGGGATGGAAAATTAATGAGAATTTGGGTTTTAGCACAAAGCAACAATCAAAATAAAAGCTCGCGGAAATGCGAAGCGTCGGCATAAAATAACACTGTTACGTATATAATATGGAACAAACGGATTTTGAGGATTTTTTAAAAGATTTGGATAAAAACGGTGAGCTTTCGGCGCATCTGCCGCAACGCATCGTGTGGTTGAGCGGGTCGCCGGGATCGGGAAAAGGGACGCACACGCGTACGTTGATTGATTTCTTCGGATTGCATGAAGAACCGTTGGTCGCGAGCAGTCTGCTTAAAACGCCGGAAATGCTTGAAAAAATCAACCAAGGGTTACTGTTGGATGACGAAACCGTCATCACGGCGGTTTTTGAAGGATTGAAAAATCCGTTGTACCGAAGCGGCATATTGGTCGACGGTTTTCCGCGCACCGACGGGCAGGCCTGTGCCATTGAGTGGTTTTACAAAAAGCTTTTGGTCGAAGGACGACAGCCGCAATTTATATCCGTTGTTTTGCTGACAAGCGAAGCCGTCAGTCTGGAACGGCAACTGGGGCGCGGACGGCGGGCGCAGGCGCACAACGAAAGGGTGAAACAAACGGGCAAGGGCGAATTAAAGGAAGTGCGCGCGACGGATTTGGATCCGAATGTGGCGCGGAAACGTTATGAGGTTTTTATGAAGGAAACCTATGCCGCCGTTAAGAAGCTGGACGGTAAAATTCCGTTTGTTTCCGTCAATGCCGACGGTACGTTGGAAGCGGTGAGGGCGGAATTGTCGGCGAAACTGCGGCAGTTGAATTTGAAGCCGTAACAGGCAATAAACTGCGTTTGAAAGTTTGTGCGCGGCACCTGTATATTCATTGGCGGAACATTGTGGAGTGGCTTCATAAACGCGGGAAGAAACTGTTTTTTGGGGAACGGAGCGGTTGTTGAAGTCAAAGATTTTGGGTGACGGCGGCTCATAGGCGGTCTTCGTTTCCTGCCGTCGAACGCATTGCCTTGTCTTTGGTACGAAAAAACGCCTCAATTTCTTATGCATGGCGGCTTGGTCGGTTTTGCTCATCGTAACGCTGTTGGAAGGGTTGAGCGGGCTCGGGCGTACGGCCGCTTTCAGCCCGTTTTTGAATGACCTTTGTCGGGATTTATCCTTATCGCGTACCCAAATCAGCGCGGCGTATGCATTGGCGCATTTGGCAACGATGTTCGTACTGCCAAGCGTCGGGCGATTGTTTGACCGCGCCTCGTTTCCGAAGTTTTTAAGTATCTTTACGCTCCTGTTCGGCATTTCCTTTGTCGGTATGAGCGGTTTGCGGATATTCGACACAATATCTTTGGTAAGTTTATTTATCCTGTGGCTCGGAACCTTCAGCATCCGCACGGCGTTGCATTCGTATTCCATTGCGGGACGCTCGACGATTGCCCTGTGGTTTTCGAAGAAGCGCGGTGTTGCCATGGGAATTTATACCTTATTTACAACGCTCATCGGTTCCGCCGTTCCGTCGATTGCTTATCATTTGCATCAACATTTTACGTGGGCGGGCGTTTGGATGAGCATCGGTCTGCTGTGGTTGTGGATGTTGTTGCTCTGTCCGTTTGCCGCCAAACCGCCGCCGCAAAACGTACCGACGGTATCATCGCCGTTTCCATCCGAGAAAAAAGCAACCTATCAACCGATGGTGTTTTACTTTGTGATGATGACCCTGTTTTTTAAAGCCTTTCAGAACACGGGTATTACATTGCATTGGATGCCGATATGCCATGAATTCGGGGCGGATGCGGAGAAAGTCTCCTTCGGATTTATTCCGATTGCGGTTGTTTCGATTACGACCACGTTTGTCTTCGGACATTTTTTTAAAAAAATAACGCCTGCGACGGTGTTGTTGCTGTTTTTGGGTGCCGATTTGGGGATGTTGTGCGCCGCAAAAGCGATTGCGGCAACCGTCGGTGTGTACGGTTTTATTCTCTTTACGGGTTTATATTACGGATTGAATAACGTTGTCGCGACGCTGGTGTTGCCGGTATTGTTCGGCGTGAAAAAAATCGGCGCCCTTCACGGTTGGGCGTACGCGTTCGTAAGCTTCGGCAGTTCCGTCGGTTCGTTTTACTTCGGTTGGATGAGTGACTGCGCGTCCTACCAAACGGCACTGTCTGTTTGTATGGTTGCGGTATGCGTTTTAATCCTGTGTTTGTTTGGAATGCGGAAGTCGTTACGGCGTCATGAAATCGTTTAGTCCCGTCGGCACATTGGTCGTTTTGACCCTCCTGGAAGGTTTTTCTTTTTTCGGGCGCACCTCGGCCCTCAGCCCGTTTTTGCCGTCGCTGTGTTCGGATTTATCGGTGTCAATGACGCAAATCAGCGGCGCCTATATGTTGGCAAATCTCATTGCGGGGTTGCTGTTGCCGTTTGTCGGGAAATGTTACGACCGAACGGGACTTTCGGATTTTACAAAGGCTTTTGTCAAAATTTTTGGTCTTTCGTTCGCCATCATCGGGGTTCCGTGCACGTTGGACGCCGATACGCGATCGGGTGGAAAATTAACCGAATGGATGAAAGAGTATAGTTTTATTCTTCTTTTGATGCCTTTGGATTTTCCCGGTTCCGTTCGTATGATTTTTTCAACGTTTTTCGAGAACCGACGGTACAAACTTTTGTTCTTTGCGACAGGCGTCACCGTACTGTGGGGTACCGTTTTCGTTTATATCGTCGCGGCAGGGTTGGACAGGTTTCTGTTGTGGCTTTGTGCAACAGGATATGTGGTTTTATTGCACTTTGTTGTTTATCGTTCCATTCCCGATCGCAAGAAGAGGGAAGTTTTTCTTGCCATACCGCTTTTGTTTATTTTTTTCTGTGCCTCAGTCTTTGTCTTTGTTGTATGTTCGGATCCCAAGGGGCTTTGGGGGCTTTGGGTGTGTTTCATTTTTGTTTTATTTTGGATGGTCCGTAAATTGAAACCGCTGAGAAGAAAGTGGCAAAAGTTACAAAAGAAATTGGAGACATACGGGATAAATTTTAAGCGTTTGCTTTTACCTCTTCTCGTTTACTGGAGGATAAAGCACCCCGGAAGAGAATTTCATCGGCATTGGCATCGATATTGGCATCAAATCCCCTGGTGGGATGTAGTGTATTTTATAAACGTGTTAGCTTTGTTCTTTTTTTTTCATCAGTACAAAACAGCGTCTCCGACGGCATTCGGATGCACAATACTCCTCTTTGCGTTTGTCGGCATACGAACGGCGGTACAGGCATACACGTTGGCGGGACGCTCGTGGCTGGCGACGCATTTTTCGAAACGCCGCGGGTTGGCAACGGGATGTGTGCAGCTGTGTGTGACAATCATAACGGCTTCAACGCCCGTCATTTGTTACCAAATCAGTCAACATTGGACGTGCGGAATGTTTTTTTGTATGTTGAGTGCCGTTTGGTTTTTCGTGTTGGTTATTTGTGATTTTCTCCTTAATAAAAAACTGCCGAAAACGCCGGAAACCGCAACGGTGCAACACGTATTCGGCGTCGATAAAGTACTTTTCGTGGTTCTTTGGCTGACGCTTTTTTTTCGAAATGCACAGAACAGCGGTATCGGATTTCATTTGGTGCCGATGTGCCGTGATTTCGGCGTGAACGCGAAGACAGTTTCGGCGGCGTTTATGCCGATTTCGCTGCTGGCGATCGGCATGACGTTTTTGTTCGGACATTATTTTAAACGGTTCGGTTCGAGAATGTCTTTGGGACTGTTTTTGCTGTCCGATGCGGGAATGTTATATGCGGTGAAACATATCGATGCGGACGGAATGCTTTGGTTGTTTATCGCCTGCATGGGACTTTACTGGGGTATCAACAACATTATTGCCTCCATAGTCATCCCGGCGCTGTTTGGTACAAACCGCATCGGTGCGTTGAACGGCTTTGCATTTGGTGCCGTCAGCCTCGGAAGTGCCGTCGGACCGTTTTTCTTCAGTGTCATGAAGGATGCAACTTCATATAAGAGTGCGTTGACGCTGTGTATCGACGGCGTCTTTTTGTTATTGTGCCTGTTCGCATTACTTCAAAATCGTATTAAATCCTCGGAAGCGAATACATGAAACTCGTGACGGCGGATCAAAATCGGCGTGCGCAAACGGTTGCGGTACTTTTGGACGAAATTATTCCTTATCCGAACGCCGCGCTGGATTACCGTTCGCCGTTTGCGCTGTTGATTGCAACCCTATTGTCGGCACAGTGCCACGACGAACAGGTTAATCGCGTGATGCCGACGTTTTTAAAGAGAGCCCCTTCGCCCGAAGCCGTGTGTGCCTTATCGGAAGCCGAAATTGGCGCAATCATTCATTCGTGCGGATTTTTCCGCGTGAAGGCGCATTACATTGCGACTTTATCGCGACAGTTGTGCGAAAACTTTAACGGAAACGTACCCGATGATTTTTCATCGCTGGAAAGTCTGGCGGGCGTCGGTCATAAAACAGCCTCCGTCGTGATGGGTTACGCCTTCGGACATCCGACGTTCCCCGTGGATACGCATGTGCATCGTCTGGCACTGAAATGGCATTTAAGCTCGGGATCCGTGGAAAAGGTCGAAGCGGATTTAAAGCGTTTATTTCCCGAGAGCGACTGGTTTCGGAGGCATATTCAGATGATTACCTACGGACGAAAGTACTGCAACCGCGTGGTGTGTAAGGAGGGAAGTTTGTGTCGGGTGTGTAGGGTGTTGGGTTGTATATGATACATATTGTTTTTTCCCATCGGTTCCTTGACGGTTTAGCTTGGTTGCATTACATTCGGGATAATTAGAGGAAGAGGTCGTTTTTGAACGGATAACATCCCATGACACATCCGCATCAAGGCATTTTGATCACCTTTGAGGGTTGTGACGGTGGCGGAAAGACGACGCAGTTGCGGTTGTTGGCGGAACGGTTGAAACAGACGAAGCGGGCATTTTTGACGTTGCGGGAGCCGGGCGGTACGGATGTCGGCGAGGTTGTGCGTTCGATTTTACTGCAAAAAAAACATGCTTCGTTATGCTCGGAAGCCGAATTATTGCTGTTTGAAGCGGCGCGTGCGCAATTGGTGCACGAGATCATTCGTCCGGCATTGAATGAAGGGAAAGTTGTTTTGTGCGATCGTTTTATGGATTCCACGACGGCGTATCAGGGTGCCGGGCGACATTTGTCGTTGGAAGCGATCGACGTGATGAATACATTTGCGACGGGCGATGTATGTCCGAATATGACGTTTTTGCTGGATGTACCGCCGAAGGTCAGCCGGCAACGGGTATTGCAACGTACGTTCAGCGGTTTAGATCGGATGGAAGGCGAGGAGCTAAACTTTTACGAACGGGTGCGGGAGGGGTATTTGCGTTTGGCAGAGGTGCATCCCGAGCGGATCATCGTTGTCGATGCGTGTCGCGATAAGGAGGTAATTGCGGATTTTATTTGGGAAAAAGTGCATGGCATTCTCATAAACGGATGAATAAAGAAGCTTATTTTTCGAAAATTCCGCAGAGCGTGTTGGTGTGCGGTTCGGATTTTAAAACGCTTTGCACCTTTGTCGGGCAGTGGAGCGCACGGTTACTGGCTGTTTCGGAAGCGGAAGTTGTCAAGTGCCCGGATTTTCATGCCGTTTGGCCGACCGGCAAAATGCGGCAGATTTCGGTGGATGCGTTGCGGGAGTTTAATCGCAATGTCTATGTGACGGCGCATCGGGACGGTCGCAAGGTATTTGTGATTTACGAAGCCGATCGGTTGAACGGAGCCGCCGCGAATGCGTTGCTGAAAACGCTCGAGGAACCCACGGCGGATACGTCGATTTTTTTGGTGACTGTGCGTCCGTACGATTTGCTTCCTACCTTACGCAGTCGTTGCTGGTTCGTTCAAATTAACGAGGCGGCGTCGGAAGGGCGCGACGAGGCATTGGAAGCGTGGTTGTCGGATTTTAAGCAACAAGTTCTGAATGTTTGTGCGCAAAAAAGCGATGTTTCTCCGATGCAAATGTACGGTTTGTTGTATCGTTTGCAGGCGTATCTTTCGAAAAAAATCGAAAGTTTATCCTTTACTGCCGATGAAACGCTTTCCGAAGAGGAACAAACGGCACAAAAAGCGGGGCTCGAGAAGCAATGCCTGCAGGGAATTTTTCGAGCCGTTGAGCGGATGTTGAGTGCGATGGTGCGGAATCCGCAAACGTTTCCGTCGACGGCGGAATTTTATCCGCGTTGGGTGTCGGTTTTGGAGCAATGTTATCGACGGACGGAGGTAAATTTCGGAGCCGTTGCGGCGTTGGAAGCGTTTTTGCTGTCCGTTTGCCGCATTGCGTCAAAAAAGGCTTAGCGTATAATAAGAGTAACCATTTAGACAATCAGACAATATCCCATGAACACTTTGGAAGCATTAAAACGGTGCACGCGCATTACGGCGGATACGGGTGATGCGGAGGAAATGCGCCGTTGGAAGCCGGAGGAAGCGACCACCAATCCGACGCTGATTTTGAATTTATTCCAGTCCTCCGAGTGCGAAACGACATTGGACGAAGCCTACGAATTGGTGCGTTCAGGCAGTAAAAGTTCGAAAAAAAATCCGACTTTGAACGATGTTTGCCGGGCGTGCCTGGTGACGGTGGCAAAGCAGATTTTAAACGTGGTTCCCGGGCGCGTTTCGATTGAGGCGGATGCGCGCCTTGCGTCGGATGAAAAAGCGACGATAAGCGAAGCACTGGATTTAATAAAGTTGTGCCAAAAAGCGTCGGTCGATACGAAGCGGATTCTCATTAAAGTTGCCGCTACGTGGGAGGGAATTCAGGCGATGAAGACACTCGAAAAAAAAGGCATCGCCTGCAACGGGAC
>JAFVCI010000077.1 GCA_017479315.1 Opitutales bacterium
ATCGACGAAGTGCACATGCTCACAACCGCGGCATTTAATGCACTTCTGAAAACCTTGGAAGAGCCGCCGTCACACGTCAAATTTATCTTCGCCACCACGGAAATTCACAAAGTTCCGAGCACCATTGTTTCGCGCTGTCAGCACTTTCAATTTTTCCCGCTCGAAACCGAAATCATCGAAAAGCACCTGCGGCACATCGTTGATACCGAAAAGGTTCAGGCGGAAGATGCGGCATTGCATGTCATTGCACAGCTGGCGGAAGGCGGCATGCGCGATGCCCAATCGATGCTGGATCAGTTGCTGACGTTTTCGGAAGGTAATTTAACGGCGGCGGCGGTGCAATCCATGTACGGTTTGCTCGAAGAAACGGAATTACAGACCCTGGTCGGTGCCGTTGAAAACGGAGATTATGCGGGTATTTTGAAAAGCATCGATCGCATCGTCGAAACGGGCTGTGATGCGTATCGTGTTTTGCGCGATTTGGAGCGTTGTTTTCGCCAAAAATTCCTTGATGCCGTTAAAGCACCCGAAAAATCGACGTACGTACCGTTGGTGTATGCCAAAATTTTAGAAATCCTCCAATCAGGCGAAGAACAGTTGCAACGCGGTTTATCCGTACGAAGCAATCTGGAAGCGATCCTCTTTCGTGCGGTCGAATGCACGAAATTGGCTTCGATTGAAGTTCTGTTACAGGCTTTCAACAACCTGCCGGAAGATGTAAAAAAAAACGCTTGTTGACGGTTCTTGAAAACGCCGAACGGTTGCTACCAGAAGGCAAAGGATGGAAAGAAACAACGAAAAATGTGTCGGTTGAGGTTTCCGAGAAAGATGAAGCGGAAGAGCCTTCCGAATGTTTCCCGATAAAAGTGCCTGCGAAACCGACGGAAACGATTTCGGACAAATATGAAAAAAACGTATCGAAAGACGCAAGTATTCTGAGTTTTCAAGCCGAACCGCACGCTCCGTTTGAACAAGAACCGACATATGATGTTGATGCGTTTCAAAAGAACGACCGAACGGTTGAAAAGATACTGACACCACCGCCCGATTTTAAAAAAACTTTGGCGCAAATCCCGCAATCGTTGAAAGAAGCTTTCAAGGAAATTCTCAACGGCGAACTTGTCGGCGTTTGGCCGATTGGAAGTGATTGTTTGCGGAAGTAAATATATAAAACGGATGAAAGCCGAACCTGTTTTCATCGCCGTCGAATACACATTTTTTGCAGGAAATTTGCGTCCTTAAGCACAAATATCGGCACGCCGATGCATTTTTTGATACCATAAAAGGGTAAATTGAACTGTTGCGCACCCTTTTAAAAACACACATAAACCGTTTTTTGCCTCAAACGTAATTTTTTAGGTAAAAAATAACCCGATTTTTCAGGTCTATTTTTCATCGGTTTCGATCCATTTTCCAAAACCTCATCCCGCGCAACACAATCCACTCCAAACAGCCAACAGAGCGGGCTGCAGCCCATGCAAGCGTTGGGGATTTCGGCATTTTTCGATACACTCGGGGCACATGAACACCTTCGCCTCAACACCCCTCCCGTCGGAACTGGTTTCGTTGCTCGGATCGTCGCTTCTCGGTAGCGGAATCCGCTTACTCAGTTTCTTCATGATGGCGCATCACCGCGAACATTTGATGCGCCTCTGTCGAACGCGCGCCCTCGAACACACCGTCGTCAGTGCGCGCAAAGCGTCGGGTCTGCAACTGACGCGGCGCTTTATTGCGTTTATCGCGATCTTCTTCGTCATCGCCTGGCCGAAACTGATTGCCGTCTTTTATCCGAATATCCCGATTTCGGTCGGTTATTCGCAACGCTCGGGCGGGTTCCTGTTTTTCTCCTCCGCTTACGAAAAACTCCACTGGATACAGCTGAACGGGCTCGTCATCACGCCGCTCGATACGCATCTTCTCTCCGCCATCGTCGGGCTGTACTTTGGAAGCGCGCTTGTTGATTTGAAACACTAAAGGATTTTTATGATTGAATTTGTTCTCAACGAATTTGTCCGACGCACGCTGTTGTTGCAACTGGACGCCGCTTACCCGCATTCGCTGCCGATGAAAACCCTCAAACTCGGACTGTTTCTCTCGGGACTGCGCATTCGTCGGCGGTTTTTGGAAAAGGAACTGGCGTATCTGCATGCCAAGGACTTTATGGAGCTCGTCCCGAACGAACTTTGCCCGCAACACCGACGCTACAAACTGTCCGTCAAAGGAATTGATTTTCTCAACGATGAACGAAGAAACGCCGATCGCCTTTAAGGAGCACCTTCAACGCATTCAACGCGCCAAAAATACCGCTTCTCTCCTCGAACAAATGAATATCGCAGAACAATCCATGGGTCTTTTGTGGGAAAAACTCTTCGACCGTCTCTGCGTCGACGAAACCCAATCGGATTTGGGTACGGTAAAAGAACTGACGGGCATTTTGCACAAACTCCTGCAAACCTATCGACAGCTGTTTGCGGTGTGTCAAAAATCCGCTTCCGAAAACGCCGACAACAACGCATGGGCTTTATCGGAAGACGTTCTCAAAGACATCGAAGATCAACTGCAAATGTTATGACACCCTTCTTTCTCCCATACCAAGTGCGATGGATCCGCGACGATGCGCGCATCAAGATTATGGAAAAATCTAGACAAATCGGTCTTTCGTGGTCGACGGCATACCGCGCCTTGCGAAATGCCGCCATTCATCCGAGGACGCACATTTGGATTTGCTCCCGCGATCTGCAACAGGCGCAGTTGTTCCTCAACGACTGCAAAGCATTCGCGTCCGTTCTCAATCAGGCGTATAAAGAAAAGCTGATCGGGAAACAATCGGAACAACGCACAATCCTGCGCCTCAACAACGGCAGTACGCTGACATTGATTTCTTCCAACATCAATGCCCAAGCCGGTAAACGCGGATCACGGATTTTGGACGAATTCGCCCTGCACGAAGACCCGGAAGCCCTCTACAACGTCGCTTATCCGGGCATTACCTGGGGCGGACAGTTGGAGATGATTTCCACGCACCGCGGCGCGCACAACTTTTTCAATCGCCTCATCGAGGAAGCCCGCAACGGCGGTAATCCTAAGGGCATCTCCCTGCATCGCGTCACGTTGTCAGACGCGCTGGAACAGGGATTTTTGCGAAAATTAAAAGCCAAACTCCCGCCCGACGACCCACGCCAAACCATGGACGAAGGCGATTACTACAATTTCATCAAAAATTCCTGCGCCACCGAAAAAGCCTTTCTGCAGGAATACATGTGCCAACCGATGGAAGACGCTTCGACGTTGTTGTCGTACGAAGCCCTGGAACGGTGCTTTTATGACAAAAACTGCGACTGGCAATCATGGACGAACGGCACGGTTTTGATGGGCGTCGATCTCGCCCGAACGCAAGATTTAAGTGCCTTCGTTTTGGTCGAAAAGGTCGAAAATACGTTCTTCCTGCGTCACGTGCAGTGTCTTAAAAACGCGCGTTTCGACGAACAGGAAGCCCTCTTTGAGAAACTGTTTCGCAATTTCAACGTTCAACGCGTCTGCATCGATCAAACGGGTATCGGGCGACAATTCCTGGAACGCGCACAGGCACGTTTCGGTACTGCCGTTGAAGGCGTCCAATTCACGCAAAGCACAAAAGAAACGCTCGCCTACAACCTGAAAACGCACATCGAACAACGCACTCTGCGGCTTCCGTGCGACGAAAAGTTGATTTCTGATCTGCTCGCCGTTCGCATCTCGGAGGACATGAAATTGACGGCACAACACGGTTCCGACGGACACGCCGACCGCTTTTGGGCATTGGCTCTGGCTTTACACGCCGACCGACGGCAAACCCCATCGAGTGCCGTCGCCGAACTGTTTCACTTACAAAGACCAACCGCCTGCTTCTGAACACTCTTAATGCCATGAATACGTACAAAAATGAAATCTTCGAAGTTGCAAACCGCCCCGGCGAGAAATTCGACCGCGAAAGTTGTTTTTCCGAAAGCGCCTCCCGTCTTATGAAGGCACACGCGTTTTTCGATACTTTAAATCTTATGAATACACCTGAATTCCGAACCCCGCCGCCGCGAAAACGTCGCAGCAGTCAACATCCGTCGAATGTCGGCAACGCATTATGCGCGAACGCCTTCGTTCCCGCCACCGTTCACAACCGCTTTTTCTCCGTTTTGTCATGAAAACAAATACCTACGTAACGCCGTTACGCCGCGACAGTCTGGCGCGTCTGAACTGGAACCCGATCCGTTCGTTGACGCCGACGTCACTGGCGCGCATTTTGGACGATTTCCACGCCGGGAAACTGCGGCAGGCCGCCCTTGTTTGGGACGCCATCGAACGCCGCGACGATCTGTTGCAGGGCGTGATTTCTAAACGCAAGAAATCGATTTCGCGCCTCGATTGGGAAATTCTCACGCTGGATAATTCCGAAGAAGCCGCGCGACAAAAGGAGCTTTTGGAGCAGTTCTACAATCACCTTTCCTGCATCAACGCTTACGACGAGAACGAACGCGGCGGTCTGCCGTTGCTCATCCGTCAGATGATGGATGCCGTCGGAAAACGGTACGCCGTACATGAGATTGTCTTCAAGCCCTTTCGCAAGGACGGGCAGTCATTATTAACGGCGGAATTTCGCTTCGTGCCGCTGTTTTTCTTCGAAAACAAAGACGGGCGATTGCATTTCGTCGGCGACAAGGGCAACAAAGATATTCCTTTGTCCTCCGACGAATGGCTCATCACCACGGGCGACGGGCTGATGGAATCCTGCTCCATCGCTTACCTGTTCAAACACCTGCCCTTGCGCGACTGGCTGATTTACTGCGAGCGCAACGGCATGCCGGGCGTCAAAGGCATCACGCAGGCGCGTCCCGGTTCCGCCGAATGGGAAATCGCACGCGAAGCGGTACAGAATTTCGGTGCGGAATTTCACGCCCTGATGTCCGCCGGAACGGATATTCAGGCGATCGATATTTCCGGCAAGGGCGAATTGCCGTATCCGAAGCTGGTGGAACGCATGGATCGCGCCATGGCGGCACTTTGGCGCGGTTCGGATTTGACAACGCTCGGACGCGAAAATGCTGTCGGCGTTACGCAACAGCGCAACGAACGCGATCTGCTGGAAGAAGACGATGCGCAAATGATTTCCGATACGCTCAACGACCAGGTCGATCGGATCGTTTTGAAGCATCTGGAAAAGATCGAATTTCCGAAGGCTTATTTTCACCTGAAG
Organism: Opitutales bacterium; assembly: GCA_017479315.1. GTDB lineage: Bacteria > Verrucomicrobiota > Verrucomicrobiia > Opitutales > UBA9783 > UBA3222. The sequence goes on from JAFVCI010000077.1 coordinate 5,228, forward strand.
CCTTCGCCCAACAAAAACCTCAACAACGACCTGGCGATCCTCAAAACACTTTACGAGATGAACATCCCGCTGAGCCTCAACGACATCCGCGAACACTTCGGCATCAATCCGCCGACGGATAAAAACGATACCGTTCAAAAGTAATTAAAAATCCTTAAAATTCTCATGAAAACTTACAAACTTCATTTATCGCCCTACGGCACCTTCGAACATCCCGAGGGTCTGCAAAGCATCTCGTCCGCCGATGCACAACGGTGCATTCGGAAAACGCGCACGTGGCGGTTCCGTCTCGGGCTGAAAAAAATCCCTGTCTACCTCGGGCATCCCGACGATCCGCTGTTTAAGAGCGAACATTCGGATCCGCGCATTTACGGCTATGTAAAAAATTTGTGCGCCGATAAAGACGGTCTGTGGGTGTCGGTGAAATTCACAAAATACGGTCGCATATTCCTGTCCAAATCGCCGCGACACTACCTGTCGCCGCGCTGGGTACTTTGCAAAACGGAAAATCAAACCGCTTATCATCCCGAACGTCTTCTTTCCGTCGGTCTGACGCAACACCCGAATTTGCCCGTTCAACCGATTGTGTTCGAAGTGTCGACGAAAAAAAGCTTCGGACTTCGTACTCTCCTGCGATTTTTGAAGAAACGGCAGATTTCGTCCAAAACGTCGCGACCGCAAAAAAGCAACGTTCATCCCGACAGCGGATTTCGTAAGAGTTTCGCAACGTTCATCAAACACCTGCGTCAGACGTTTGTCGCAAAAATCAAACAAGCGACACCGACCGTCGACACTCAGTCCCCTACCCCACTTCCGACATCCGACGAAGATCCATTCTCAGGTCATCGAACACCGTTGTCGTCGGATTTACACGGTACGCAGACGCGCGAAGAAAAACGGCGTATTCTGCAGTTCGGACAGGCGGTTCGGGCGCGCATGAAAGCGACGGGCGAAAGTTATCCCGAGGCTTGGAATGTGTTGCTTCATCAAACACCGTCGGTTTTTACAAACAATCGTCCGAATGCAACTGAAGGCGAACATTCCGAACCGCCGACGGCTCGTCCGAAACGCAACAATTTCGTACCGCGATCGTTGAAACCGAAAGCGGTTACGGAAAATTCGTGAATTAAACCCTTTTTTAACCCTTTTTTTAACCTATG
>JAFVCI010000078.1 GCA_017479315.1 Opitutales bacterium
AAAGGGTGTATTTTTCTCCAAAAACGACCGCGCTTTTGAAAGGTTAAATAATACCTGCCCTTTAATAAAGAGAGGCGTCTCCGGAGAATTCACGTATTTCGCTTCGCGCGTCGGATCGCTCGGAACTTGCACAAACGGCAGGTGTCGCCCCGAAAAGGCGATTGTTCGATCCTGCAGATCTTTAATCGGAATCATGAGCCGCCCTTGGAACCGCGGCATCAGATTGCCGTAATCGCGCTTCGGATTGTAAAACAAACCGCTTTGTTGCAGGTGTTCGCGCGAAAACCCGGCGTTTTGAAGAAAAACATACAGCGAACCGTCTGCGGGCGCAAAACCAATATCAAATGTTTTTGCGGTTTCGTCCGAAAAATGCCGCGTGTCACGCCAATAAGCGCGCACCTGCTTTGCAATTTTATCGTCCGACCAAAAATGTTGCTTAAAGAACTGCGTTGCACGGGCGTAAATGTCCAACAAAACCTTTTTTATCGGCACGCCTTCGTTCGAACGCACGACCGTTCCGTCGCGCCGTTCGTACTCCAACGGAATGTTGAATTGCTCACACAGCCGCTCGACGCTTTCGGAAAACGTCAGTTGCTCCTTCAATTCCAAAAAGCGAAACACATCGCCGGCATACCCGCTGCTGAAACATTTAAAGGTGTTGCGTTGCGGATCGACAAAGAAGGAGGGCGTTTTTTCGTGCGAAAACGGACTCAGCCCCTTCCAATAACGTCCCGCGGGTTTTAATCGCACATATGGCGACACCACATCAACCATCGACACCCGATCTTTAATCGCTTGGATGCAGGACGATGCAATGAGGGGCATTTAGAAGGATGAACGGGATCATTTTTACGTTTTTGGGGTAAAAAGGCAAGCTCATCCCGCGCATTATCAGAACCACATACGGTTTTTATGTGTAAGGGCGGTTGTTTTTTACCGCGGTGCCAATTTTCGGTACAAAACCAATCCAAACACAAGCATAATTGCATTCGGGAACCATGCCGCCGCCAAAGGCGAAAGCATCCCGCGGGTACCGAGCATGCGTCCGAAGCCGCCGGCAAGGTAATAAATAAAAAACAACCCGACGGCTTTGGAAATTCCGACCATCGGATTGGTGCGGACACCGCCCAGCGAAAACGGAATCGCCAGCAATAAAACCATCAGGCAAATCAGCGGGGAAGAAGCGATGGAAGCGTAGGCAATGCAATGCTCCGAAAAATGCGTGTTGTTCTCGGGGAAAAAGTTGATAATTTGCTTCAATTCGTGCGCGCCGAGGTGCTTCAGCGGCTTGTGAACGCAATCCATAAAGGGCGGCGTTTCGTCAAAGGCGTCGTACGTTTCTTCCGAAAACGGCTTAAAGTTTCGAACGACGTCTGAATTTTCCTCGAAATACCAATGTTTGCCGTTGAAAAAATGCCACGTATGTTCATGCGGGTCGAAAGAAACCGCGTGCGCTTCGATGCGTTCCCGTTCAAGTCCGTCGGCATCAAGCATCGATAAGGTCATGAAGGTACCGCGGTTGGCATATAAACCGAAACGGTTGATGCGCCACAAACGCCCCGCCGTCGGATGATGAAAACAGAGATTGTAGCGGATGCCGATTTGCTCGGTATCGTTGGTGTGCTTTTTTTGCGCATTGTAATCGATTTGCTGCGCAATCGTATTCATGCGGTCGGAAGCGTAAGGTAATAAATAAGCATTAAAGCCGATCAACAGTCCCGTCAGCAAAACGGCAGCGAACCAAAAGCCGCGCGTGATTGAAAACACCGTCATGCCGGACGCGCGCAGAGCGACGACTTCGTTGTGCGCCTGCATGTCGTTGAGGACGTACAAAACCGAAATAAAAAATGCGATCGGCAGGACGGTACCGAGGCAATTGGGAATCACAAATCCGTAATAACACAGCAACGTCTTAATATCCGCACTGCGTTCCAGGAAGTTTTTCAGATTGCGGTACATATCCTCCAGGAGAAGGATGCCCAAAATCAGCAAAACCGTCACACCGAGCGCCTTCAGCCACTCTTTAAAAATGTAACGGTCAATTAAACGCGGCATAAAGCTTTTTAGTGAGTTTAAAGTGGGGTAAAACCATGTTAATGGTAACGCATTTTTAACAACTTATATCCGCCTTTATCACACTGATACCGACGGTTGGGCACAAGTGTTTTCGTTGCCAAATTTTCGGTACGTACACATTTATGTACTGATGTCAACATGTGGAACGAATTTTTGAAGCAACGATATATCCATTGGTGTTTTATTTATTTTCCTATCGATATAAGATAATTAATAAGAAATTTTTTTGCAAAAGATGAACAACACCTGGCATTTTTTTACAAATACTTCCCCGTTACGCTCTTTGGGTTATTTCGGATCTCCTCCGGCGTTCCGACGGCAACAATTCCGCCGCGACCGTTGCGGTCGATATCCAGGTCGATGATATAATCGGCGTTGGCAATGACATCCAAATCATGCTCGATGACAATCACCGTTGCGCCGCTGTTGAGCAGCGTTTGAAAGATTTCAATCAGCACGCGAACATCCAACGGATGCAGACCGACGGACGGCTCGTCGAACACAAACACGGCGTCGCTTTGTGATTTACCGATTTCGCCCGCCAGCTTCAAGCGTTGCGCTTCGCCTCCCGAAAGCATCGTGGTCGCTTCGCCGAGCGTCAGGTAGGAAAGTCCCAAATTCGACAACGTTTGAAGTTTGTTTTTAATATCCTTAACGTCTGAAAAAACATCCAATGCCCGTTGAACGGTCATGCTCATGCAATCGGCAATGCTGATGCCGTTTGAAGTTTTATCCTTCCCGCGATAACGCACTTTATCGGCTTCTTTCCCGTAACGCCGTCCGTGGCAGTCGGGACAGATGACGGTAACATCGGGAAGAAACTGCACGTCCATGGAGATTTGACCGGTACCGTCGCAGGTCGGACAGCGCAAAGAACCCATGTTGTACGTAAAATCTTCCAACTTCAAGCCTTTTTCGCGCGCGTCGGGCGTCGCGGCGAAGAGCCTCCGCAGGTTGTCGGAAACACCGCTGTAGGTGGCGACCGTCGACCGAACGTTGGCACCGATCGGCGACGCGTCGATGAGATGCACGCGCCGAATGCCTTCCGCTTTGATACATCGAACATGCTCGGGCAATTTTTCGCCGGCAACGACGGCTCGGACGGCGGGAATGAAACTTTCCAGAAGCATCGTCGTTTTTCCCGAACCGCTGACGCCGGTGATCGCCGTCAAACGTCCCTTGGGGATATCAACCCGAAGCGGATTGACGTTGTAAATTTCGCCTGTTTCGAGATGCAACAAACCGTTTTTAAAAAGTTCGTCCGTATTGCATCGTTTCCGCGCCGAAAAGGCTTTATCCGTCGCCAAAAACGGTCCGATGCGCGTTTTTTTGGAGGCAATAATCTCGGGTACGCTCCCGACACAGAGCACGTTGCCGCCGTTCTCGCCGGCCCCCTCCCCCATTTCAATCAAATAATCGCACCGCTTTAAAATGCGCGTGTCGTGATCGACCAAAATAACGGAATTGCCGTGCGCAATCAAGTCCTCAATGACACCCGTCAACCCGTCGACGTTTTTCGGATGCAGACCGACGGAAGGCTCGTCCAGCACGTAAAGCACCCCCGTGGTTTTGTTCCGTACCGCCTTGGCAAGCTGCATCCGTTGCCGTTCGCCCGTGGAAAGCGTACTGCCGGCGCGGTTCGGCGACAGATAACCGAGCCCCAGGTCCTTTAAACGCTTCGAGTATCTCAAAAATTGCCCGATGATGCTTTCGGCGACTTGCCGCAATTCCGACGGCATGCGTTGCGGTATCGTCGGGATCCAATCGATCAAATCATCAAGCGTCATGGCCTCAACCTCCGGCAACGTTTTCCCGCACAAGGTCGAACTTCGAACCTTTGCGTTTAAACGCGTTCCGTTGCAGTCGGGACAGGTGTGAACGGACAGATATTTGTGAATGCGCTCCACGCCCTTTTCCGACTGCGCCCGATGCAGTGCCTCCTCAATCGCCTTGTGCGCATTGCGGTAGGTGCAGTTTAACTCGAAAAGTTTGCCGTTCTTTGACGGAATCATGACGCGACGCTGTACCGCTTCGCCTTCGTAGATGATTTTCTTTTCCTCGGTCGTCAGTTCCCGAAACGGAACGTTCGTGCGGACACCCAATTCGCCTGCCACCAAATACATCCACGAAATCCCGAAGCGGTTCCAGGCGTCGACGGCACCCTCTTGCAGGGTTTTGTTTTCGTCGGAAACAAGCAAGCGGTCATCGACCTCCCGAACAAAACCCGTTCCCGTACAACGCGGACAAGCACCGTCCGAATTGAACGCAAACGATTCCGCGCCCGGACCTTCAAAGGTGGCGCCGCATTCGGGACACTGCAGAGGCTTCATCAACGCAACGTTCGGCGACGGCGGTACGTGATGCCCGTTCGGACACACGTGGCTTCCGAGCCGCGAAAACATCAACCGCAACACATTGGAAAGCTCGGTAGTTGTTCCGAAGGTCGAACGAATACTCGGAACCGCTGGACGTTGGTGCAACGCAAGCGCCGCCGGAACGTTTTCGACGTTTTCGACGAGTGCCTCCGTCGGTTGCGACAGCCGCCGCCGCGTGTAAGTCGACAGCGCTTCCAAATAACGCCGCGACCCTTCGGCATACAAAACTCCGAGTGCGAGAGAAGATTTTCCCGAACCGGAAACGCCACAAATCCCAACCAGTTTCCCGAGCGGCACGGAAATATCGATATTCTTTAAATTATGTACCCGTGCGCCTTTGACTTCGATTGCGTCGGGGGCTTGAAAATGCTTCATGTTACTGCCGAAATTTGTTTTGTTTGCTCAAAACACTCCACTTAAACATAACGCAACGTTGTGTAAAACGGCAATTACTTTTGAGTAACCGTCCTACGCAAACAGTACCTCTTTAAGCACCGCAAGCGTATTTTTACAACAGGACTGTCGGGGGAGATCTACGATCGATCGTATAAAGCGAAACGTTGTTGCCCCGAAAGCCATTCTTCCTTCGTCAGACAGCTGACGTATTCCTTACGTGTTTCGTTCATTTGCGAAACGCATACATTTTCGATCGTCCGTTGATATTTAAAACCGAGCTTTTCCGAAACACGCTTCGAACGTTCATTTCCGGCATAATACCCGCACCAAACACACCTCAAATCGAGATCTTCAAATGCGTGACGCAGAAGTTCGCACGCGGCTTCCGACACGAAACCGCGCCCCCAATACGGAACCCCGATCCAATAACCGAGTTCCGCTTCGTCATTCCTTTCCGCCAAACCCCTGCGATGCAGACCGATACTGCCGATCGGCATTTTGGTTTCCTTCAACACAACCGCATACGTTTCGGGAACGGACAGCACTTCCCGTATGATCCGTCGGCTGTCCTCAATGCTTGCATGTATCGGCCAGCCGCACATCGGACCGATGCGCAGATCTTTGGCGTATTTGTAACATTCTTCCGCATCCGACTCCCGCCACGGACGCAAAATCAATCGGTCTGTTTCCAGATACATTCTCAAGGTTCTCAACGGTTCACGCGACAGGAGACATCAAACCTCAGAGCGCGTGTCCGCCGGATACTTTGATGACCTGTCCGGTAAGCATGCCGGCTTGTTTGCTTGCCAAAAACAGAATCGTTTCCGCAATATCTTCCGGCTGAATAAGTTTTCCCATGGGAATAAGCGGAACAACCGCCTTCTCTAGATCGGCATCGATCCATCCCGTTTGCGTCGGTCCGGGTGCCACGCAATTTACGGTAATGCCGTATTTCGCGACTTCCAAAGCAACACTGCGCGTCAAAGCTTCCAACGCCGCTTTACTTGCTCCGTAGGTGATTTGACCTGCGAACACCTGCGCGGCATCCGTGGAAAGGTTGACTATTCTCCCGTAATCGCCGCGGTGTTTCACAAATTCACGCATCATGAGGAGGCTTCCGCGAACATTGACCGCAAAAGTATCGTCCGTTATGCTTTGGGTAATCTTTTCGACGGTATCCGAACCGTTTTCGTCGCATGTTGCCGCGTTGTTGACCAAAACGTCCACTTTGCCGAAGTGTTTTATAACGGTTGCATAAAGTTCCTTCACAACCGCTTCATCGGAAATATCGCGTTCCAAAATCAGATAATCCGCATGCATTGCTTCGAGCATGCGCTCTACCGCATCCGCACCGCCCGCATTGGCCGCATGATATCGGTCGGCTCCGTTTTGATCCGCCTTGCTTTTATCGAACGGCATGGGCACTTTTTTGTAGGTTAAAACCACCTTCGCGCCTTCGCGAGCAAACGCCAATGCCGTTGTTGCCCCGATACCTTGGGGATTGTTTGCCCCCGTAACGATCGCGACTTTATCTTTTAATCCGTAATCGACCATGGTTATTCCTTTTCGAAGGAAAGAATTTCAAAAATCCGCGGTCCCGTAAAACAAACCGACGATAAACTCAAATTTCTCAATATCGATTGCCATATAAGTTGCGAGCTTCTTTTGTATATTTTCGGATAAAATCCGTTTTCGCTTCCGTATAGGCGTTTCTGTCCGTTTCGTACCGCTTGCATAATTGCATCTTCAAGCACTCATAATCTTTTGCGATCTTCGGATGATCATTCAAATAATCTCTGAAGTATAATTCGTCATTATCACCGCTGTATCGAAGATGAACGTGAAAGACTTTATCCGCAAATCCTTCTTTGGTATATCCGCGGTTCAAAGAAATTCGGTCGGGTTTCTCGGACATTATGATAAAGCCGTTCTGTTCCAATACCAAAGCCGGTGCATGCAGATCCGAAGTACTTGAGATTTCAATCAATATATCGATGATATTTTTAGCCCATATACCTTTTACGGCCGTGCTGCCGATATGACTGATGCGAATAACGGAATAATCAGAAAGGATTCTTTTTATAAAAACTTCCATCTCTTCATAATTCTTCGCCCATGCATCGTTATGCTTCGTAAGAAATATCGGGAATAATTCCCATAATTCCTTCAATGTCATTTCCGATAATTCTTTCCCCACGGCAAACAAACCTCAAATTTTGTACAAAGACACAATTTAAACACGCGTCATCATCCTTCCGTTCGATCCAAATGCACAACGGTTTCAACGTGTTTGGTCTGCGGAAACACGTCGAACGGTTGCACGCAAACGACTTTATACGGAGCAAGTTCGAGAAAACGCTGCAAATCCCTCGCCTGCGTATCGGGCGCGCAGGAAACGTAAATTACTGCCCGCGGCGCGAACCGTGCCAACTGCTGCAGAAACGCTTCATCGGTACCCTTGCGCGGCGGATCGAGCAACACGCAGGTTTTTTGCGGCTCGAAGGTAATCTCCTTAAAAAGTTCGGAACTGTTACCGCGTACGACGGAACCGTTGATGACGTGATTGCAATTCAAATTCGTTTGTGCCAATGCAACCGATTTTTCGTCAATCTCAATACCGACGAATTGCTTCACGACGGAAGCCAATGCAATACCGAAAACGCCCGTTCCGCAGTAAGTATCCGCCAAAAATTCCAACTTCGAATGCTCTTTGAAAAATGCTTCCAAATACGCCAGAAGGGCTTCCAGGATGTAGGGGTTGTTTTGGAAAAAACTGCCGGCGGGGAAATGAAACGTCAATCCGTGAACATGCGCCGTTCCGGAGGCGTTAAAATCCGTCAACACGCCGTCGTCGCAATCCCGCAAAAGCGCTGTTCCGTTGCGTGCGGAGCCGTTCACAATGCGCTCCCGAACCGTCGGCAGGGCTTGGTTAACGGCGTCGCTTGCAATCGGACACTGCGGAACATCGACAATCGCGTGTCGACTGCCGTTCGCCAAAAACCCGACGGGACATTGCCCGCGAAAACGTTCAAAGTGCGGCGTCAATTTGGTGCGGTAACCGTAAATTTTCTCTGAAGCGACCACGGGCTGAACCTCCGTATGAATGCTTCCGATGCGTTCCAGGCAATCGGCGACATGTTGCCGTTTCCACCGTAACTGCTCCTCGTAGGTCATATGTTGATACTGACATCCGCCGCAGCGTCCGAACAACGGACAGCGCGGTTGAACGCGTTGCGGAGACGGTGTCAAAACTTCGACCAAATCGGCTTCGGAGTAATTTTTATGATTGCGAAAAATCCTCACCCGAACGCGCTCGCCCGGGATAACAAACGGAACCATCACCGCCCAATTGTTATGCCGACCGATCCCGCGTCCTTCGTTGGTAAGCGTTTGGATGTCGATCTCCAATTCCTCGTGGTAGGGAAACGGCGTCGGAATAAAGTGCTTCGGCGGCATCGAATGAGAAAGCGGCTGTGCGTCCATAAAAATAATGCTTTCAGACTATTGTGAAATGGAATGACTGCCAACGTTAAAAGGCGCGGAGAAAACGCATTCAAAGATTTTCCAAAAACAACAAAATTGAAAAGCGGGAAAGCTAAACAGATTTGGTTCCGACCAACCGTCGATGCCCTTCCCTAAAATACTCGAATACTCAAAAACACAAAAAGAGACTAAAAATACAACGATGTACTCCGAGTTTTTAATTTTTACGGCTTTTAAGCGTATATCTTCCCGTATTTTTGGGTTCATTTACCTGAAAACGGAAGGTTTTTTGCGGATAGAAAGCGTATACCAAACGGATACGGAACATATTTCAACTTAATCACCATACGATTTCAACCGCAGGCGGTTGTGAAAGACGATGCTACTCTTGCGACAATGCAAATAATTCAAAAACTCTTGAACCGCCGCCAACGTTTGGACAGAAGGCAAAGCGCTTTCGATCCGCCACCTACCCTTCCTCGCCGATACGGCGCACATCGGGCTTAAGTTCGAGCTTCAGGCAGTACTCTTTACCCGGTTTAACATGCAACGGCGTCGCACGTTCCAGGGTTTGCAGATAACAAATTTTCCCGTACGGTGTTCGGTAAGCAGGATTGTCAACCACAGATTCAATTTCCTTCCAACGGGCACCGAAATCATCCTTCGCGACCGACACCTGCAGGCTGTTTTCGCCCAGCATTAAAGAGGTGTTTAAATGATTCGTGCCGTGCGGCATCGACAAAGGAATAACAAAACGAAGACGTTCGACGGTAATCGGTTGTTTGAATTTATAAATAAACGACGCCGAAACCGTCGAGCCTTCAAAACCCCACTGCACTTTCACGGAACCGACGCCCGAAAGCAAGGTTTCATCCTTGGAAATCAACTCCGGCTGTTCGTAGGAAAACGTAACGGCTTTCTTTAAACCGAGACCCGAAACGCAATTTTTTCCGTAAAACGACGGCAAGGTTTGCGTACCGTTAATCGTCAATTCGGGCAACAAAACGGGCAAATACGTATCGATTGGACTATCAAAAATCCCGGGACAATGCGGAAACGCCAACGCATCGGCTTTCCCGTCGTTGCCGATCAGCGGCAACTGCACCGTTAATCCCGAATCCGCATCCCGATAGAGAAACAAACCCTGTTCTCTGTTATACGTTTTTTCGAACAGTATCCACCGACCTTTGGTCTTCGGCGCCTCTTCCGAGGAGATAAGTGTTTCTTTTAATTTACTCGTCCAACGCGCCCACCGGCACAGGAAAGCAATCGTATCGAAGGTCACGCTGCGCGTCGTTTGCGACGGAACGGTACGACGTTCCCCGTCGTTGACCACCAAACATGCACGCTCGGTATCGACAAAGGTTCCGAAAAAGTATTGGAAAAGACGACACAGCAAATCGCCGTAGAAAGGAATTTTATCCGTCGGGATCCAACCGTCGCGAAAACATTGTACCAACAATGTCATCGGATACAGTTGTCCAAACACACCGACATCGGCACCATATGCCCACCCTAAACCGTCGGAACGCACCACGTCGGGAAGCACTTTAAGAATGCGCTCCGTTGCGGTCCTCAAACCCGGCAGTTTGCGCTCAATCATCGAGAAGTGCGTATGCGCATCCAGTGCCTGCCGAATAAGCAAAAACGCTTCCAAGGTCGCATCGTCGAAGCACCCGCCGACGCCGTGTTCGCAGGGACGCGCCAACCAGCCGTTCGTCGGTTGAAGGATGTTCAAAAATTCGTCAATCAGCTTCGGAGCTTCATCCTTCTGCGTATAACCGAAATTGTAGCGAACCGTCGCCCGAAGGATGTTCAAAACCTTCGAAAAACCGTCATCCGCCGTCGCACGCTCCGTAAGACGCTTTTCGAAATTTTTCCGTGTTTCTTCGTCCGCTTTCTCCCAAATCGGATTATGCTCGCGATTAGTGCCGAACGCCGACAGCGAAAGCGCATTTTGCAGGAATACTTCCCGCGAGGTTGGTTGCTGAAACTGATGCCAAAAACAGCGTGCGGCAACGTCGGTCAAATCGGTTTCATTCAGTGTTGTTTCGTGCGTTGTACGGTAAAATTCCGCCAGCGCATTAAACGCATGGCCACTTTCGTCCGGAAGTGCCGTTTCGTCCTCAGCGGGGATAACAACCCCTTCTTCGGTCACGGACGACGAAGCATTCCCGATCAACAGGCGCGCCAGTTCCAGACACTGATGAGCAAAATTCCGCATGCGTCAAAAAATCGTTCGAACGACCGTAAAAAACTTATTTTCGTGCACCCCGACGGAATTTGTTTTGGAATTTCTCGACCCGACCGGTAACGGACGCCGAATGCTTCTCGCCGGTGTACACCAAATGCGAATCCGACGTTACGTCGCGCAACACCATGTGATACTCGACGCCGTCAATGATCTCTTTCTCCTTCGATGTCAGCGTCGAATACGTCAAAAAACGCTTTCCCGTCGAAACGTCCGTAAAGCAAACGGGATGATAATCGGGATGAATGCCTTTCTTCATAACTTCAATTCTCCGAAAACTCTGTCCTTTAATAGCCCTGTCGCGCCTTGTAACGCGGATTGGTTTTGCAAATCACATACACGCGACCTTTGCGACGCACCACCTGACATTTGGCATTGCGCGTTTTTAACGATTTGAGCGAAGAAACAACTTTCATAAAAATACCCGCTTTCCTTTAACAATCAACAAAACCGACTACCCCGATTGGAAGCCTTCTCATGCCGTTCGTCAACCCGTTTTTGACCGAAATCGACAAAAAGCCACGCTTTCGTCGCTTCCGCCCGAAATACATTCCAAACAGCAGACGCTCCTCTGGTGCAGGCGGTCGGAATCGAACCGACAATACCAGCTTGGAAGGCTGGAGTTTTGCCATTAAACTACGCCTGCGATCGCCATTATGAGAAAAGAAAACCGAAAAACGGTCAAGTCTTTTCGTGCATTTTCGGGAAAAACGGAAAAATTTTATTGTGAATGTTTTACGGGTACCCGCGACGGCTCCTTTCGGAACATTTTCGATGCCACCGTTTCATCCGTGGACGTACTCCGCATAACAAAATGCAATAAGACAGTGAACGGCGACCTGTAGGAACGAACGTGCTCCGTATTCTCTGCGAACCCTTTTTATTAGGAGTACACGATGGTACAAACGCGCCCGATCGAAGGGGAAGTGCTTGTAAAACCCGACAGCTTTCCCTTCTTTTCCTCCTCCGTCGCACCCAACATCCACAGGCGCGTAATCATCCGTGAAATACCGAAAGCACACTCGCCCCCGACAGGGTCGGTCTTTTTTGTACCGAGCACATAAGATCGGACACCTTTTTACACTTGCCTCCGATCTTTTAACAGAGGAATGTATTCGAACGTTTTTCAAAGAACCGAAATCGCAATCCGAAAAAACTAAGCCGCCTCTCCGCTTTCTCTTTTATACATAAAGGCTTTCAGGAAAAAACTCAGGCGCGCTTTCAGTTCGAGGCGCGGAACAATTTGGTCGATGAGCCCGTGTTCCAGCAAAAACTCCGCCGTTTGAAAGCCCTTCGGAAGTTCCTGCTTCACGGTATCCTTAATGACGCGCGGTCCGGCAAATCCGATCAGCGCGCCCGGCTCTGCAACAATCAGATCGCCGAGCGACGCAAAACTTGCCATGACGCCCGCCATGGTCGGGTTCGTTAAAACGGAAATATACGGCAGTTTCGCCTGTTTGAGACGTGCAACCGCGGCGGAAGTTTTTGCCATCTGCATCAGGCTGAGAATGCCTTCGTACATGCGTGCGCCGCCCGATGCGGACACAATCACGACGGGACATTGTTCTTCGACGCCGTGTTCGATGCAACGCGTGATTTTTTCGCCGACTACCGAGCCCATGCTGGCGCCGAGAAAGCGAAAATCCATGACGGCAAAAGAAACTTTCATGCCGTCGATCGTTCCAATCCCGCTGACAACCGCATCCGTCAAACCCGTTTTGACACGGTTCTTTTCGAGCTTGTTCGCATATGTATCGAGTGCTTCGAATTTAAGCGGATCTACCGAACGCAACGCGACATCTTTTTCCTCGAAGGAACCTTCGTCTAAAAGTAATTTAATGCGCTCGGGAGCCGGCAACGGAAAATGATAACCGCTCTGCGGAACCACCATCCAATGCTCCCGCAGGGTTTTGACGTAAATCATCTCGCCGGAAACGGGACACCGCGTCCAAAGATCCGCCGGAATATCCGTCTTTTTCTGAGTTGTTACGGTCGAGTATTTGGGTTTCGAAAACCAAACCATCGTTCTTAATACATTTTACCCGTGCGCCAGCGTGAACACCCGCACGACGGTTGCGCCGTTCTCTTTCAAAACCCGCGCACATTCGTTGAGCGTCGAGCCCGTCGTAAAAACGTCATCCGTGAGCACGTACATCGCCTGCGGGTCGAGCTTCGCAAAACGACGCAGACAAAACGCACCTTTTACGTTTTCTTTTCTTTGAGCTTTCGTCAAGCTCGTTTGCGACGGCGTGTGCCGTTTGCGCCGCAATAATCGTTGAACGTTCCCGCCAACATATTTCGCCAATGCATTTGCAATAAGGTCGCTTTGGTTATAACCGCGTTTCCACTTGCGGAAAAAATGCAACGGAACGGGCACAAACACGGCACCTTCCAGATCCTTTAACCGATCCTTTTCGTACCTAAACAGGCATTGCAAATCTCCGCGCAGGTAAGTTCCGTTATGGTATTTCAAAGTATGTATGAATGCACGCCCGACGTCGGTAAAGGCAAACAGCGAAATTCCTTCGTCAAAAAACGGTTGCAGTTCCGTGCAGTTGAGGCAACGGACGGTTTCGGTAACGGCGATTTGCAGTTTAGAAACGGCGTTTTTATCGTGAAAATGCTCTGTTTCATTGCCGTCTTCGTCGCTTTCGCCCGACACCGCTTCCGTCATCAGCGCACGCCCGCAACAACGGCAGCAAACGCCGCGGTTAAGAATAAACTTTTCGAAGCACGTATCGCAGATAAAGCCTTTTTGTCGGAAATGAAGCGGTTTTTTGCAGTAAAAGCAGTCGCGCGGGAAGATGAAATCCAACAGGACGTTGAAAAGCGACATGAGCGAAACTTTTCTTTTTTCGGAGCGAAAGACAGGCACCCCCTATTTATTTTTATATTTCTACGACATCAAATGTACCGCCCTTAAAAGTCGTTGCAAGCTTTCAAGACCGAAGGTTGCGACCCAAAACGCCGCCGTTGCATAAAGCGCAATCAAAACCGCCGAACATACCTGCGCCGCCAGCAACACCAAGCCGTCGTTTTCAAGCAACCCGAGCCCGAACCACAAAATAACACCCGCTGGAATGGTATTGGTCAGCGGGATCGGCAGTGCCATGATGAGGGCAAGCAGGACGATGTTCACACCGACCCAGCGGTAATTCAGGATCCGACAAAGTTTAACGGCGCGGTTCGGATGCACGACTTTTTCGAAAATCACGACGTATTTGAGGATGGCGGAGACTATTTTTGCGGGTAATTTGAAACGTTTATCGAGCCACTTTTTCGGGAGTTGAAGCTGTCGCTTCCCGCGAACAAACAGGAAACCGATCCACATCAGCACAATTCCGAAAGGCGTGCTGTAACCGGCGGCGGGGATCGGTAACGCACTCGGGAAGGAAAGCAGGATAATAAAAATTCCCAGACTTTGCTCCTTCAGACGGTCATTAAGCTCCGAAAGCGTGGCGGACAATTCGCCTTTTTCGTTGCACAAGCCGCGAATGTGTTCCGAAAGCGTCTTCACGCACATCAATATGGGAAAAATTCCAAACGGGCGCAAGGTCGTTGTACTGCAGAAACGGTTGGATCGGATTTTCGAATGTTTTCGGAAACGCTTTTGTACGTTTAATTTTCAATGACAATAACATCTTCGGAAGCATCCGTCTTCGGAAACATGTGGTGCGACGAAAGAAAATTCAATTTTTTCTTGAAATACGGAACAAATCTTTTTACCTTCAGAGGCGTAGCGTAAGGCAAAATATGGTTATGACCGTTGAAGAAAAGCAGGAAATCGTGAAGACGTACCGCAGAAAAGAAGGCGATACGGGATCTTCGGAGGTGCAGGTTGCGTTGTTGACGCACCGGATTGCGTATTTGACGGAGCATATGAAGGTGCATCGCAAAGATTTCCATTCGCGTCGCGGTTTGACGGCATTGTCCAATCAGCGCCGCAAGTTATTGGAATATTTGAAGCGAACCGATTTGGAGCGTTATAAGAAGCTGGTTGAGCAACTGGCACTGCGTTATTAAGAGCGGGAAGCGGCGATGTTAAAGCAGAAGTATGGCGTTGAGGTCAACGGCATGGGTATGTCGTTTGAAAGCGGGACGTTGGCACAACGGGCAAACGGTGCCGTGACGGTGCGTTGCGGCGAAACCGTTGTGTTTGTGAGTGCCGTGATGGCGCGCGAAGTTTCGCCCGATCAGGATTTTTTCCCGCTCACGGTCGATTATCGTGAGAAATTCTCCGCCGCGGGACGTTTTCCGGGCGGCTACGTGAAGCGCGAAGGCAAACCGAGCGAAAAGGAAATTTTAACCTCACGTCTGTGCGACCGACCGTTGCGACCGCTGTTTCCGAGCGATTTTCTCAATGAAGTTCAAATCATCGGTTTGTTGCTGTCGACGGATCAGAAAAACGAACCGGACATCTTGATGGTGAACGGCGCTTCGGCGGCGTTGTTGTGCTCCGACATTCCATGGAACGGACCGATCGGTTGCGTACGCATCGGGCAGATCAACGGTGAATTTATCGTCAATCCGACCAACGATCAGCAGTTCGAATCGGATTTGGATCTGATTTATGTGGGCAACCGCAATGACGCGCTGATGATTGAAGGTTGCGCGGATCAGTTGCCGGAGGAACGTTTCATCGAAGCTTTGCGCTTTGCCCAAAACGCCATTCAGCCGATTTTGGACGCCCAGGAAGCGTTGGCAAAAAACTTTAACCGTCAAAAGCGCTCCTATGTTCCGCATGCGGCAACGGCAGAGTTATCCGAATGGTGCGAAGCGAAATTTGCCGAAAAATTACGTTCGGCGTGGTTCAATCCTTGTCGTCAAACGGCGGATGAAGCGGTTTGGGCGGTGAAGAAGGAAGCGGCGGCGTGTGCGGTCGCGGAGCGAAAATTTGAAACCGAAGCGGATGCCGCGAGTGCTTTGAACGTGGCGTTCGAAGCGCTCATGGAGAAATTGTGCCGCACGGCGGTTCTGGAGCGCGGCGAACGTTTGGACGGGCGCGGCATGGAAGAAATTCGTCCGTTGGGTTGCGCCGTCGACGTGTTGCCGAAAACGGTACACGGTTCGGCGTTGTTCGAACGCGGACAGACGCAGGCATTGGTCAGCGTTACCCTGGGTGCCGGGAGTGATGCGCAAAATCTGGATGCGCTCACGGGCGGCGCGCAATCGAAATCCTTTATTTTACATTACAACTTCCCGCCTTATACGGTCGGCGAAACGGGGCGCTTCGGCTTTGTCGGTCGGCGCGAAGTCGGTCACGGCGCGCTGGCGGAACGTTCGCTGTTGCCAGTCATCCCATCCGAGGCGGAGTTTCCGTATGCCGTTCGCGTGGTATCGGACATTATGAGCTCCAACGGCTCCACCTCAATGGCATCCGTTTGCGGCGGAACGTTGGCACTGATGGATGCCGGCGTACCGATTTCGGCACCCGTTTCGGGTATTTCGATCGGGTTGGTCACGGAATACGATGCGGCGCACAAAATAAAGAAACATCAGCTTTTAACGGATATCATCGGCGACGAAGATCACTTCGGGGATATGGACTTTAAAATCTGCGGAACCACACGCGGCATCACAGGGTTTCAGCTGGATTTAAAGATCGACGGTCTGCCGTTGGACATCATGGCGGAGGCGGTGCGCCAGAATTCCCGTGCGCGCGCCAAAATTTTAGAGAAGATGCTGTCCGCGCTCGAAAAACCGCGCGCCGATATCAGTCCGTTTGCGCCACAGGTGACGACCGTTACGATTAACCCCGAAAAGATCGGTGCTTTGATCGGTCCGGGCGGCAAAAACATCAAGCAATTAACCGAAGCCAACGATTGCCAGATTGACATCGCCGAAGATCGTTCCGGGAAAGTTACGATTTACGCGCGCAATAAAGCAAGTTTGCAGCGTGTCGTGGATCAAATTTTGGCGTTGGATCAAAAGATTGAAGTCGGCAAGGTTTATCAGGCGATCGTTAAATCTATTAAAGACTTCGGCGTATTCGTCGAATGCCTGCCGGGACAGGAAGGCATGGTACACGTTTCCGAACTGTCCGATTGCCGCGTTAATCATCCGGGCGATGTCTGCTCCGTCGGCGATACCATGGTCGTTATGTGTATCGATGTCGATCCGAAGGGACGCGTAAGATTGAGTCGTAAGGCAGCGATGCAAAAGTAGGGAAAGTGTAGTTTTGTTTGGGAAAACGACGGTTGTTGCGGTGTTTTTTGAATGAGGTTTTTTGTTTCTCAACACCAGGGGAGGTGTTCGGTTCTGCGATTTGGGAAATGGGATCTTTGTGTGTCAGATGAATAGACAAATATGTTGTATATCGGCGCGGATCATGGCGGTTTTAGGTTAAAAGAAGCTTTGTTGCCTTGGCTAAAGGAACAAGCGATTTCGTTTTATGATGAAGGAACTTACTCGCCAGTGTCCTGTGATTATCCGTTGTTTTCCGAACGTGTAGCACGCGCTGTTCAAGCCAACAAGAAACATCGTGGTTTTCTGATATGTAGTTCGGGTGTTGGTATGGGGATTATGGCAAATAAATTCAAAGGTATTTATGCTGCTTGCCTTACGACAGAAGAAGATGTCCGAAAAGCACGGCAACACAATGCAATTAATGTTCTGTGCGTGTCGGGATCTATACCAACCGAATGTGCACAACGGATGGTACATGTGCTTTTAACGACAGAAGTAAGCATGGAGGAACGTCACATTCGTCGTCGTCAACAGATTTTGGCTTTGGAAGGTAAAATGATTCGCGATACTTAAAAACAATGATATGCCAATTCATAGCAATGGATTACTGCGGGACATAATGTACAGATGTAAGATGCGTTGAAATCATGTCCGATTCTTGTATTTATTTCGGATGGACGTGGCGGCTGTTTTTATAAATATTCCTGTTTCATTTCTTTTTTTTTACTGAATGTTTAAAAATTTTTTTCAAATGGCATGGTGAAATTCAAACTTCCGATTTTGTCTTCTTAATTGCCATTTTTCCCGCCTCCCTTATAATGAAAAACAGCATGGGCGTGTCGAACACGGAGGTCGACTTACTGTCGTTACTATCGGAGAAAGTCAAAGACGATCCGTTTCGATTAGTCACATTACTCATTTTTCTCGGAGCCCTTGTGCATACATTTTTGGCGGGAAAATTTGCCCGCAAAGCTAAAACTTTAGAGCAACATGCAGGCGTCACGGTTCGTTCACAGTGCTGGCATTGGCTCGGGGAGGTGGAAGTCATCTTCGGGCTGTGGCTGATACCGCTGATGGTGTGTTTTATTTTGTTCAAAGGTTGGACGGCGACAGTGGACTACTTCACCACGCGGCATTATTCGGAACCGATTTTTGTGTTTGTGATTATGATGACGGCGGCGACGCGCCCTGTTTTATATTTGGCGGAAAGTGTAATTCGGTTTCTTGTCCGTCTGTGCGGCGGCGAAAAACCGTCGACCTGGTGGGTGTGTATTCTCATTATCGCGCCGCTGTTCGGTTCGCTCATTACGGAACCGGCGGCCATGACCATCGCGGCTCTGTTGCTGTCTCAAAAGGTTTTTGCGCATAAACCAAACGCGCTGTTTTCCTATGCAACGCTGGGGCTGTTGTTTGTCAACGTTTCGGTCGGTGGCTCTCTGACACACTTTGCGGCACCGCCGATCTTAATGGTCGCGCGTCCGTGGCATTGGGATACGCCTTATGTTTTTTCGCATTTCGGGAAGGAAGCCGTTTGCGGGATTGTGTTGTCGACGCTGTTGTACGGTTTGCTGTTTATGAAACAGCTTCGCACCTTGAACGTTCGCGCTTCGGGAAGTCGCGAACAACGGGAAAAGAACGAAAAAATCCCTTTCTCCGTTATCGGGATACACGTTTTCTTTCTGCTTTGGACGGTTCTCAATGCCCACCATACGGAACTGGTTGTGTTCGGCGGACTGTTGTTTTTAATGGCGGTTAAGATTCTGAAACGCTGGCAGTCGCCGATTGCACTGAAAGAATCGCTGTTGGTCGGTTGTTTCCTGGCGGGGCTGGTAACGCACGGCGGTTTACAGGAATGGTGGATTGAAGCCGTTCTTTCGCGCCTGAACGATACGATGCTGTTCTACGGTTCCGTCATTTTGACATCCTTTAACGATAATGCCGCCTTGACGTATCTGGCGTCTTTGGTGCCGGAGTTTGCGCAGAATTTTCAACTCCAGTCGGCGGTTGTCGGCGGTGCCATTGTCGGCGGCGGTTTAACGGTCATCGCCAATGCCCCGAACCCCGCCGGGCAATCGTTGCTTGCGAAGCACTTCGATCACGGAACCGTCAAACCGTTGCCGTTGCTCTTGGGCGCATTGCCGCCGACGCTCGTGCTGATTGGGGTGTTTCGGGGGTTATTTTGACAAGGAAAAGATGCGTTTGAAAAATCTGTTTTTTGGCAGGCTCTCTCCCGGAAAGGTCAGGGAAAAAGGAAACGAATAACATTTCCAAAACGCTGGTGGAAATGGAGACAGGCGTAAAAATGATTAAATTTTTGACGGAAGGTTTTGATTTTATTGCTCTTTCGTTGCAACTGCTTTTCTCCTTTCTGTTTTCCCAATCACAATTGCAAACATCCACAAACACAGCGCGAATACACCCGAAGATACGGGGATTTTAAAAATCGCCCCGGGAAGATTTTCGAGGACTTCAACGCTTTTCAGCAATAGTCTGAGACAGAAGCTGGATAATGGTTCCGTTAAGGTCAGCAGCAACGGGAAGAGGAGAAAAATTCCCCAGGAAAGCATGCCGAGAATGACGATAAAGCTTGCGAACGGGATAAGAAGTAAATTCGCCACAAATGCCCACGGGCTGAACAAATCCCAGTAGCGCATCGAAAACAGACTGCTTATGACACTCGCGCAGAAGGAAACAATGACGGTGGCTTTCAGGGAAGAAAAACGTTGTCGCGGATCGACGTATCGCAATGACAGCGGTACGCCGACGCACAAAATGCTCGCAACGGTTCCGTAGGACAGTTGAAAGCCGACGTCCCACAGTTCAAAAGGATTAAAAAACAATGTCAGACCGACGGTGTTAAAAAAGACGTTTTGACCGCTTACGGGGCGCGAAAACAGTTGCGCCAGCAACACGAACGTAATCATCAGGGTTGCGCGCAACGTCGACGGACCGAAACCGACAACAGCGGCGTAAAGCCAAACCCCGCAGCCCGTCAGCAACAAACGCAATATTTTCGGCAATAACAGGAGACGACCGAGGAAAAAGAAAAACGTCCCGATGACGCCGACGTGCAGACCGCTGACGGCGAACAGGTGCATGGTGCCCGTATAAAAGAAGTGCTGAATTTGATCTTTCGAAAGCGCTTCCTTTTTGCCCATTAAAATGGCTCTCCAAACGTGCGACAAATGTTCGTCTTTCACGGTCAGCGCCGCAAAAAGGCTTTTTCGGCAACGTTGCAAAAACGTCGGCGGTTGTTGCGCCAACGGCGTCAGGCGCGCATGCGTGCTGTGGTTTCGAACGGAACGCGACCACAGGTAAAAGGAGAAATTTTGCGAACTTCGAAACGGATTCCGCAGCGGCTTTACATAGCCAGCGAAATGATAACATTCCGTGTCGTTGAGAGAGATATCCTTTTTTGTCGGCGCATGCAGATACAACGGGAAGGTTTCGCCGTTCGACAGCGTCAGTTGCCCGATGCCGCCGATGCGTTTCGGTTGCGTGCGGAATAACTTATCGAATTGAAACGTCCCGCGTACGTAGCGACCGCGCGTCGGTTGGCGGGTGCAGATGAAAATCATATGCGCGGCAACGGCGAGGCTGATAAGGAAGTTTAAAAGGAATTTCTTTGAAACAATCCGCACATGCGTAAGTCGCAAAAACAAAAACCAGGCAGTGAGGTATATTAACCAATCGCCTGTCGGCATTTTTGTTAAAATTCCGCGTGCGCCGATGAGCGTAAAACCGCAAACGAAGCCGAAAAACCCGATCGGATAGCGCATTTAAAGGTTTTTTTCGAAGGAAAGCACGCCGCCGCGCCGCAAAATTGGCTCGATGTATGAAATAAATTGTATTCGTTCGTCTTCCAAACGTACCGCAAGCGTTTGTTGCCCGTGTTGATTGCGCAATGTACAGCGATAAGAACCCTTTTTGGGGTTCAGTTCGTTGTGTGTGTGAAAAAAAAGATTTTCCGAACCATCCTCTGTATGGTCGGTCGCTTTTATTAAAGAGGAACAGCCTCCATTCGGATGTTTTTGCACCCAACCGATGCAGTGATACGGTGTACCCAAAAGGCGGTTGGCAACATCGATCGAACCTTCGCGCAGAGCTTTTCGGATGCGCGTACTGGAAATTTTCTCACCGTTATCCTTCAGGTTCGGGCAAACATGAAACTCAATCCCGTGCCTTCGACACAATTCTTCCAGTGTATGTGTATTTCCGGCACAACGGTTCCCGAAGCGATAATCTTCCCCGACATACACGGCCGTGAGCGTCGGGAAGTGTTGCAATAAATGATCGAAAAACGCTTCGGGCGTCAGGGTAGCGAACGCTTCGTCAAACGGTTGAACGCAAACCGCATCACAACCCGATTTCCGAAGCAGATAACAGCGGTGGTGAATCGGATAAATCAACTGCGGTGCATTCGGCAGACGAAGGATGCGCTTCGGATGCGGATGAAACGTCAGAACTGCGGCGATTTCCCGACGGATATGCGCATTTTCGACCGCCCGTTTCAGCAATGCCCGATGTCCGAGATGGATGCCGTCAAAATTCCCGATCGCCAAATGAACCGCCTGCATGGGTTGAAACCGATACCGCCGTCATTCAGGATGGAAGAGTGCACTGATTTCGGCAAGGCGGAAGGGCAATGCGGCGGTTGAACGAAAAAACGCCGAAGGTATATTAAAATTTTCGAACGAAAAGACAGAAGACCCACAAAAAAAGACACCGTGCATATACAAACGGCAGGAATCTTGTACGAAATCGATAAACGGATTGTCTAATAAAGGTTCGCTCGGAGATCAATCATCTATCATGGTGTCTTTTTCCCCAACGGGTCGCGTATCATGGTAACACCCGTCTTTCATAAAAGTATATCCGTTTAATTTTAAATCTCCGAGAAAGTTCGTATTATAAACTTTATTTTTAACGATATCGAGAGTGAAATGTAAATCGGAGATTGTATTCAAACATCGATCGTGCAACCTATCTGGTCCGCCTTTGAGAATCTCATCGCTGTCTAAATCTTCATATGGGTTTGTAATCCATAGACGAATATCCAATTCATCTACATGCTCGTCTGCAGGTTGTTTTTCGTACAGGGGCGTTATGATATATCCCATCCATAACCCGGGTGTATAAATGTTCGTGGAGCATTCGTATTTAAAAATATCCAATACCCTTTCGCCGAAAATTCCTTCCAAAAATTCTCTGCTCTTTAGCTTTGAGCGCACAATAAAAAGTTTTTCGCTCGTTACCTTGTCAAAGGCAGAAGGCGATTTCTCCCATTCGAAGGAAACATTAACAAAAGGAGTCCCCTCGATTATAACAGAATTACTCGAAAGGCTTGTCCAAGCGTCTGCAATCTTTTTCGGAGCCTGCAGCAAATCATCATACGGGAAATTGGGCAACGACATCGGGCGTTTTTTCGCGATAAAACATTCTCCAATTTCTCCGCTCGGAAGCTTGCACTTAGAACGAGTTGCCTGTATCCGTACACGTTCTTCCTTTTTTTGAAAAGCAAACACAAACCAAGCCCAAAACCGCTTGCCCGGATATTGGGTATTGCGCTCAATAGTCATTTCCAATCTCCCTTTCCCGTATTGATCAAAAAAAGGATCGCGATTTGATGCTTTAATTTTGATCATTGTCACTCCGTCTCCTTCTCTGAGAGCATTGACGGTTTCCTTCAACAAAGCGGCTTCAAGAAATTCCGAACTGCACAACACCTTGCAGATTTTTTTCAGACAGACGTCACACGGCAATTGGTTCAACGGAAGCGGTTTTGAACGGATTTTCATTACTGTTAAAATACATCTTAAACGACGGTGTTTGCCTGTCCTTCGGAAGATTGTCACTCAGCAACGGAAGCTCCTTCGCTTCCTGATATAACTCTTTAAACATTGCGAAATACGGTGCCTCATCCAAATGCTTTTTAAGAGTCTCAACATTCGGGTAATCAAGCGCATACGCTTTCCGACCGCATGCGCCGGCACACAGGAACATCGCGCATCCGGTAAGAAGATACAGGCAATTTTTATTCATAAAAACACGCATCGCTTTCCGATTTTACTCATTCAGAGAAAATTTTTTCATAAAATCAATCTCATATACAAAAACAAGAAGAAAATACTTTTCTATACCGAAGTCGGGAAAAGGAATTCATTGGCGTACGGGAAGATACGACTGCCCATTCGTCGTCTCCGCCGGCACAAGGTATTGCCCCAATAACATCGGCTCTTCAAGCAATGCATCCAGCGGGATTGCTTTGTTGACGGGAAAATTGCCGCTGTGCGTTCTTCTCAGTTCCGCAAGATGCCCGCCACAGTCGAGCTTGAAACCGATGTCGTGTGCCGATACGAAAACGCCGTCGACTTGTCACAAAAAAGCAAGCCTCAATTACCTTTTAGCTGGTGCGTTTCTCTTTATTTCCCCATCTCCGGAAACAAAACCTCAATCTGTGTTGCAAGACCGGTACTCGGATCGTATCCGAGCAGTTGCGTTTTATAGTGAGAAAAATTTTGCGCATTTCCGCGTTTTCCGGCAACGTAACACAGACCGTACAACGCCTGCGAGTGAATATATTTGGATGTGCTTTTGCAGAGCGGATGAAATTCCTTTTCCGCTGCTTCCAAATCGTTGACGTGCAACGCGGCAAATCCGCAACCAACCGACGCTTCGTCGCACAAAGGTTGGATCTTTAAGTGTGTTTTGGCTTTTTGATAATAACGCAACGCCCTTTCGTATTCCTTTGCCTTCATGCTTTCGTTTGCCTGCTCCAGGAAGACCAAGCCGCGCACGTTTGCGACGCCCGACGGCAAAGAAGCGCTCTCTGCCCAGGCGATGCGTTCCTCAAGCGTTGCCTTACTTTGATAATCCCGCAGGCATTTTTGAGCCTTGCGCTCGTTCATCCAACGGAACACGACGACAACTCCGCCGATGACGAAGGCGGTACAGGCAATACGAACCCACAGTTGCGCATGTTGAACCAGCCAATTCCAAATTTTCCGCTCGCGAACCGTGACATCCTGTTGCGGCTCGTGCTCGAATTCCGCGTTTTGTCCCGCTTCCGGAAAATGAAGAACCGACGGTGTTTTTTTCTCTTTCACACCCTCCTTCTAACACAATATGCACCGTGCGTCAATGTTTCCGTCCGTGTGAAACGATTGCGTTCGTCGGCAACAGGAATTATAATAAAAATACTCTATGCGCGTTTTGATCGCAACACCCGAGTGTTTTCCGTTCGTTACCACGGGCGGTTTGGGAGAAATGGTGAGCGGGTTTGTAAAAGCGCTGGCGCGACGCGGACACGAGGTGCATGTCGGATTGCCGCTATACGGGAGCGTTTGTCCGAGCGGCGATTGGACAAAAACCGACCATATCGCGGTACCGTTTGGCGGCGGGATACGTTTGTGCAGCGTTTGGACGCACGGTTCCGAAGGCGTAACGTATCATTTTATAGAATATCATGCGTATTTCGGCGGGAGCAATGTCTACGGCGGCGAAAACGAAGGCGAACGTTTCGCGTTCTTTTGCCGCGCTTTGCTCGCCGTCTGCGAACACTTCCGTTGGTTCCCCGAAGTTATCCATGCGCACGATTGGACGACGGCACTGTTGCCCGTGTACCTGAATACAACCCTATCGCACACGCCGTTGTGTCAAACGGCGACGGTTTTTACCATCCATAATTTGAACTACCAGGGGCTTTTTTCGCCGTCTCTGCTGTATCGCGCCGGAATTCCGATGTCTGAATTTCGTTCCGATCGTCTGGAGGCATTGGGATACG
>JAFVCI010000079.1 GCA_017479315.1 Opitutales bacterium
ATGACTTCTTCGTCGCTGAGTGCCGTTTGGGATACGGGGCACCAATTCACCAAGCGCTTCCCTTTATAAATATACCCGCGTTCGTATAGTTTTACGAACACCTCGGCAACCCGCCGTGAGTATTCTGGGTCGCGCGTGTAGGTTGCCCGCGACCAATCGCACGACACACCCAGCTGTTTCAGTTGGTCAAAAATAATGTGCCCGTGTTTTTCGCGCCACTGCTCGACGCGTTGCAAAAAGGCTTCGCGCCCCAACTGATGTCGCGTGAGACCTTCCTCTTTTTTGAGAACTTTTTCGACCTTGCTCTGCGTCGCAATACCCGCGTGATCCGTTCCCGGGAGCCACAAAACATCCTTCCCGCAAATGCGCGCCCAACGACACAACACATCCTGCACGGTATTATTCAGCACATGCCCCACATGCAAAATTCCCGTTACGTTGGGCGGCGGCATGAAAACCGTGAACGTCGGTCGACCATCGTTTTTGGCTTCGAAACAGTGCGCTTCTGACCATCGTCGGTTCCACTTTTCCTGCAAGGTCGTCGGAAGATAGGTTTTCTCCATAAACGCTGTCCCAATCCTGAAAAAATTCCGCATGTTCGTCCAGTTTAAAGTCATCAGCCCAAAAGTTGTGTTTTGTAAAAATCCAACGAAAAACGCTTTACCGAAAAATGTATCCGCGACATAATGAAAACGTATGGGTTTCCTTTATGTTTTTGTCGTCGGCTTTTTCCTAATTTCGGGCGTTTTTATGAACGTTCCGATAAGTGTGATGATGGCAGTACCTGCTCCGAAAATAATTGAGGAAAACAATAGAGAAGCAGATAAGAAAACTTCGAAGCCTTCAAAGGAGATCGCCGGCCCCGCGAATGAGGAAACAAGAGAAAACACTCAAACTTCGCCCGCCAATGCCGAAACTCAAAAAGAAAAGTCGGTGCAATCAAAAGAGATTATTGATCCCGCAAACGAGAAAAAAGAAAGTGTTCAAAATTTGCCCGCCGAAAAACCGAAGGCATCTCCCGCATCGACCGTCGATTACGGCAAAATCATTGAACAACAACTGTCCGACTTTTTGGAGCGTGATTTATCCAAAAACATTGCGACCTTGCTGTTGAAACCGCTTGCAACAATTGCGCTTTCAAATCTCCCGGACGGTTTGAAAAAAGCTTTTTTTGTCGGGGATAAAGTTTATCCGGGGTTTTCAACTCTGGCGCAACTGTTTATCAGCGGTTATCTCGGCGGTGCAGATTGCCCCGGCGTCGATCCGAATGCACCGTGTTACGTTTTATTGTTTCCGAATAAGGAATACATTGTTTCGCCTTTGATTTGCTTCAAGGCAACACCCGAAAGTTTAATTGTTAAAAATTTGCAGTCGGAAGCGAACAAGGCGGGCGATTGGCAGTTAATTTCTCCGGCAACGATTACGGAAAAAGCCTACAACATCTGGATGGTGGCTCCGAAAAGTTTATTCTCGGATTTCAAAGATTTTTCGACCGTTACGGAACTATTTGCTCCGACAAAGGAACCCATCCGCAATCTGCTTTCCGTTGACTTTGATATCGAGAGTTTGAATGCTTTTATGCCTCTGCCGGTGCTGAAGTTGGTTTATGACGCGTATATAAAAAGAGATTTTGAGAAAATCATTTACGCCTTGGATGTTGATGAAAAAGGAAATCAATTACAAATATCGTTGCGGCATCAGGTAAAACCGCAAACGCCGTGGTCGATTTTCTGCAAAGCCGTCAATGAGAAAAAAAGAACGTTCCGTTCGCTGAATTTTCCGTCGGAAGCGGCGGTGAAAACAGCTTTTTGTTGGGATCCTTCGGCTTCGAAAAGTTTACTGAATGCCCTGTCGTCGTACGCAAAAGAAGCGGAGTGGAAACAGGATCTGATTGCCTGGCAGGTGTATCGGTGGGGACAGGTGTTGTATCCGCTTTTTGAAACATATTTAAACTTCATGGAGACCGTTTCAACCGGAAATGGTCAATTATACTTCAAATTGGGATCGTTTGATGGATTTGGTCTTGAGGAATTAAAGCCGTCCGTAACGGACAGACAGTTAGTCAACTTCCTGAAAACGTTCGACCTCCTGAAATCTATCATCGAAAAATGTGCAAAACAATTGAATTTGGCACAGAAAAGGCAACTTTTGGGAAGCAACTGCCTTGAAAGTTTCACCTTTTATGAAAAGGTTTCAACGTTTGATGGTTGCGATATTCATAAATGTGCCGTAAAGGTTCGCAAATGCGGCTCCGATGTTTCAGAAACCCTGACCGAATACGCATTGTTCACGGGAGTGTATAAAGGATACCTGCTGTATGCAGGCAGTTTAGAAAACATGAAGCGGGTTTTGGAGCAAATGCAGGCGATGCAGACCTTTTCTTATTGCTCTCACCCTGATGCCGTCGCTTTGTCACGTATTGCCCTCCCGAAAAACGTATGTGCGGAAAACATTGAAGCCTTCCGTAACACGGAACTTGCGCCGGAAACGTTTGTTACGACCGTCAGTATTCCTTTATCGTTTTTGGAAACGGCGGGTTCTCTTATTTTCGGAACCACCGGTTCCGATAAATCGGAGGACAAATCGGAGGATGCGAAAGGGATCGAAAAAACAAATGAAAGCAACGTAACAAATGAGCCTTCGAATGCTTCGGAACCGACCCGTGCGCCCGCAGGCGTTCAAAACATTTCCGATCCTGCAATCTCTGCTCAACCCGCCGCCGTTCGTTGAAATTTTGCAACCATGGCTTTGCGACGGAACCGTTTCGGTGCGCTGGATATCGGTTCGCAAAGTATTACCTTCTTATTAGGCGAGCGCGTCGGGGCGCAATTCGATCTTATCGGGTACGCGCAAGT
The DNA here is from genome assembly GCA_017479315.1 of Opitutales bacterium. Classification (GTDB taxonomy): domain Bacteria; phylum Verrucomicrobiota; class Verrucomicrobiia; order Opitutales; family UBA9783; genus UBA3222. The sequence goes on from JAFVCI010000079.1 coordinate 2,856, forward strand.
TCCGTCCGCAGGTGTTCAAAAAGGGCGCATCGAAGATGCAAAGACATTGGGTGCAGTGCTGCAAAATTTATTTACGGACGTATCCAAACGCTTCGGAACGTTGCCGCAGGATTTAACTCTTTCCCAGAGCGGAACGCACCTGCAAAGCACTTCCTTTGAAATACTGTTGCTGTTTTCGGATTTTCGGCACCGCATCGAACAAAGCGATTTGGAGCGCCTGCATCGGTTGGTCGCCGAAAAAGAATTGCCGCCCGAAGTTGTTTCGTTGCATGTTTCACCGAAGTTTTACACCGTCAACGGTGCGCGCGTCGACCAACCGATCGGTCAAGAGGCGAACCAGATAACGGCTCACTGCGATTTGCTCTTCGGGAAAGCGCAACCGATCCGCGACCAACTTTATGCTGTTAATCAATTCGGTTTCAGCGTTCGGCATTTGGTTTTTTCGGCGATGGCATCTGCGCTTGCCGTTACGACGCCCGTTGAGCGCGAAAACGGTGTGTGCGTAATCGACATCGGTGCGCAAATGACGGATTACATTGTTTATAAACATCACATCGTTACGGCGTCGGGAACGTTTCCCGTCGGCGGGCAAAATTTTACACGCGACGTGTGTTCGGGATTGCGCATTTTGACCCAAGACGCGGAACGCTTGAAGTGCGAATACGGCATTCCGAATTTAAATCCCGAAACGCCCGAGGAAATTTGGGTCATCGGCGATCGTTCCATCGGCGATAAGGCGGTTAAAACCAGAAATCTTTATACCATTCTGCAAGCGCGCGCGCAGGAATTATTCGGGTATATTTCAAAGTGCATCGGCGGCGAAGAAGAACTTTTGTCGGGCGTTGTTCTGACGGGCGGCGGTGCGTTGTTGAAAAACATCGAAAAAGTTGCCGCCGAAACTTTCCGATGCGACTGTTGCGTTCGCGGTTCCGTTGCACCCGTCAATGAAGCGTTAAAATCTCCGACGTACGCCACATGCCTCGGGCTGTTGCAATACACCTTAAAACCCGATCCGACGACTCCGAAACCAATCGCAACTTCCGTGTGGAAACGAGTGTGCGATTGGTTTAAGGGATGATGTGCTTCGGTGCGCGAGAGATTATTCCTTAATGCACAATTTGCTTTATAAGAATTTTTTCCTATCTCTATAAGCTCATGGCGTGAAGTTCTTCGAGTACTGCAGTACGTGCTTTATGGATATTTGCAAAAACCGACTTTTTTGTATTTTTTGCAAACATTAAAAATTGTATTTGAATACGAAATATATGAAAATCAGACAGTCATGGGAACCTTACTTCGACCGCAAATAACCGTTCATTTAAATGCCGTTCGCGAAAATTACGCAAGAATTCGAAAATATGCACCGAACGCCGAAATCTGCCCTGTCGTTAAATCGGACGCGTACGGGTTGGGGGCGGTTGAAGTCACGCGTGCGTTGATCGATTGCGGCTGTCGAAATTTTTATGTTTCCACGCCGCTCGAAGGTGTCGAGTTGCGAAATAATTTTTCGAACATCCAAATCAATGTTTTGAACGGTCTTCAAAACGGTTCGCGGGAATTATTTCGAAATTATCAACTGACACCCGTGATTAACAGTTTGGAACAGCTGAAAAATTGGGAAGATTTGCGGTCGGAGGATGAAACTTCCTGTATTCTGAACGTCGAGACGGGATTTAATCGCCTCGGGCTTCCGGAAAAAAATTGGGCGTTATGTACTTCGGAACGTTTAAAAAATGCGCGCGTCTCCGTCATCATGACGCATTTTTCGTGTGTTTCCGAAGCTCCGTCCGATGATGGCGAACGCAATCGCGTTATTGAGGAACAAAATCGCAGGCAGTATGCAGCGTACGGTCGCGCGCTTCAACGGTTTCAACTTCCCGGAAGTGTCGCATTGGATGCCTTTGTGCAAAATTCGACAAACCTTCCGATTGCGCAAATTCGTACCGGAGCGGCTTTGTACGGGGTTTGCGTGTTTCCGGGAAAATTGGATTTGTGCCCGACGATTACGCTGAAAGCATCCGTTTTACAGGTAACGACCCTTCATAAGGGCGAGCGCGTCAGCTACGGAGCGACTTGGGAAGCGGAAAAAGATACGGTTACCGCCGTTATTAACATCGGACACGGGCACGGTCTGCCGCGCAGTTTGGGTAATTGCGGAACGGTATGGTTTTACCACCGTTCGGAACGCTACGCGGCACCCGTTATCGGGCGCGTTGCGATGGGCTTGACCGTTTGTGATGTTACCAACGTTCCGACGCAGGTTCTTGATAACGGTGAAGCAATTATTCTGGATGAACGCTATACCATCAACGATCTTTGTATCGACGCCGATCGTTCGGATTGCGAAATTTTATGCAATTTTAAAGAAATGGATTGGCGGTATATCGATTAAGCAACTACCTCGCGGAAATAAAAACTGCGCCATCAACTGCCGCCATCTCCTCCCGCAGTACCCTTGAAAAAACATTCGCGCGAGTACCACGCGCTCCCCCTTTGGAGCGAATGAAGAGATTCGAACTCTCGACCTCCACCTTGGGATGGTGGCGCTCTACCGGCTGCGCTACATTCGCCCAATCACCCCTATTCGATGGGAAAACCAAAAAAACGTCAACAGCGTTTTTTAATTTCAGACATCGTGATGAAATTCCGCTTTATCCGAATGTTCCGAAAAATATCCTTTCGAAAATTCGATCCAAAGTTCCAACGGAACGGCTTCGGCGCGTACGGTTTCCGGGAGATTTTGTTTTTCCAGAAAATTAAGGAAATCATCCGCAAAAGGTGCATTACTTCCATTGCAGGCGCGTGCGATTTGTTGCCGACGATGCGTAAAAAGTTCGCGTATAAATTGTTTAAATTCTTTTGGGAAAAGATAACCGTCGATACGCTTTTGAATATGAAGCAATACGGAATCGACCTTTGGTTGCGGATAAAAACATCGCTTGGAAACACCGCATTTTTGTTCCAACCGATACATTGCCTGTAAATAAATACCGATGGCACCGAAAGATTTGCATCCGGCTTTGGAAAACCAACGCTCGGCGGCTTCTTTCTGAACCAACAGCACCATTGTTACGGGTAACTGCGGCAGCTCGAGAACTTTATCCAACCAAACGCTCGCAATGGCGTACGGCAGGTTTGCAACTACTTTATAAGACTGCGAACAATCGAAATTACCGACGGGGAAATCGACCGCATCCGCCTGTAAAAGAGCAATCGGGAAGGATTGTGCAATGTGCCTCGCAAGGAGCGGATCTTTTTCGACGGCAAATACGCGCACGCCCGTTTTTACCAAATCATCCGTCAGCGTCCCACAACCGGAACCAACTTCAATCACAACCTCCGAAGGTTCGATCTGCGCCCACTGAACCGACCGCCCTACAATCCGCTGGTCGATCAAAAAATTCTGCCCCAGCTTACGCTTGGGACAAACACCAAACCTTCGCAGGATCTCCCGCGTCTCCGAAAGCGAAAACGCCATCAAAACGGCTTACAGGAAGTCGTGCTTCTGGCGCAACATATTGTTAAACGCGGCAACCTTCTTCTTGCGCCGACGCTTTTCGCTGGGCGCCTCGAAGTAGCGCTTATCCTTCGCGTCGCGCAGGATATTCTCATAAATCAACTTGCGCTTTAACCGACGCAACGCCTTTTCGACAGTTTCACCTTTACGAACCTTAACATCAACGGGCATGCCAAACTCTCCTGATGCTTTTATGGAACATGTTTGGTATGACATCGTCAAGCGCTTTTCGCGGATTTTTCCGCCATTAAACCGCTTTGATGTCAGAAATATCTTGCGACGGGCACCCTGTGGCGTATCATGGGAACGGATGATGCAATCGACCCTCGGAGAGCGTTTGCAACAGGCACGCCAACAGTCGGG
>JAFVCI010000080.1 GCA_017479315.1 Opitutales bacterium
ATGGGTGTATTTATTGTAAGCGACAACCGACCAAACGGGAAGGGCTTTTCGTATTTCGACGCCGTGTGTGCAAAGAAAAAAGCCGTCCGCCCGCCCACCAATCGCCGCGTTCAAAAAGCTTGACCTTCGGCGCAGTTTTTCGACAATGATCTCATATGGCGGATAAGGCAAATAAGTTCCCGGAGAACGTTCGCGGCAGGTTTTATGTCGATAACCAGTGCATCGGATGCGCGCGCTGTCAATACGATGCGCCGGAGTTTTTCGGTGCCCGCGACGACGGACTTTCCTACGTGAAAAAACAGCCGACCACCGAGCAGGAAATTCAAACCTGCACGGAGGAAATGGACTATTGCCCCGTTAATGCCATCGGAAACGACGGCGAGCAGGCTTGATGCGGCATTCGGGAGTCGCGTTTTGCGTGTTTTAAGAGATTTTTTTGCTTTTGTCCCGTATCGACGGTGATGGCAAACAAGCGGACGATTAGCTCAGTTGGTTAGAGCATCCGGTTTACATCCGGCAGGTCGCAGGTTCGAGTCCTGCATCGTCCACCAGAAGATTGGAAATTGTCAGGGAGTCTTTGGGGATTGCGTTAGGAATTTTAAGAGTTTTCCCCCTTTTTTGCTTCGGGTCTTATCTTCAAAGCAGAAAAGAAAATTTAAAGAACGGTGCCTGTGGTAAGGTTACACCTTTCGAAAAATAAAGAAAGCGTGCACGTATTCTCCATTATCAGCACCGCAGAACGTCCTTATCTGACGTAGCTGAAGGAAGGGATAAAAACCGCGGAAGGTCGGATAAACAGCCCGAGATATCAAAAAATACATGTCGGTGACGGCATCAAATTTGTCGATACAAAACATATCGCTTTATTCAAGGTACGGTCGCCTTTAAACGCGACTATCTTTCGTTCGAAGAAATGTTAAAAAGCGAAGGCGTCCGCAACATGCTCCCGTTCTTGAAAGATGGCGATTTAACCGAAGGCATTCGGGTGTATCGGCATTTCCCGAGTTCTGACCGCATGAAGCAATTTGGATGCACGGCGATCGGTATCCGTATCAGTAAATTCGAATTGTAAAACCCAAAAGAAAGCTTGCCGTCGACGTTTCAACCGCCTCCAATGGGAGCGGAGACGGTTGAATGGACGATTAGCTCAGCCGGTTAGAGCACATGCATCACACGCATGGGGTCGCAGGTTCGAGTCCTGCATCGTCCACCAGACTTCAAGACGGCAACCTAAAGCGATTCTCGGCTGTTAATTTCGGGCGGAAGAGCGTTTTCGTCGGCAACCGTTCCGATGTCGCTTTTAACGGGAGAAACACCCAAATCGCGGTTCAGCATATCCATACGTTCCATCTTGGTAACACTCCGGTCGCTGTTTTCCATAACTACCTGCGGGATGGTTTTACCGCTTGAAATCGCCGCGTCGGTTGTTGCCTGCGCGATTTTTGTCGCACCGGCTTCTGGAGCCGTCGGCGTTTCACGATTGGTTTTATTTTCAACCTGCGCGGTGTTCTGCGTATTACGCACAACCGCATCGACATAATTCGGAGTCACTTGACTGACCATACTGATAGGACCTGACATAGTACTTTTGTATATCGGACGGTTTTTGGGAAAGTTATGGGGAGTTACAAAAAAACACTCTCTTCGATGACACCGTCATAACCAAACAGCCTTTGTATTCTGGCAAAAATACTCCTTCTAATCCATCACCAGACACAGGTTATGTTTTTTCGAAATGAAAACTGATGTGGACTGCTCCGACAAAAACATTCTTTGAAAAATCAACCCTTTATTACTACAACTACCGCGCACCATTGTGCACTGCAAACACCTTTGATACATTCGAGCAAGTGTTGCCTGAAACGGTCTGTGTCATTTTCGCCAATCCGCCTTGTTCCCTCTCTAACAACCATTCACCTACATTTCCAAAAAAAAGCGACATTCATGGGATTAGGGTGACTTTTGGAACGTTAAATCACCTCAATACAGTTTCAAAGATTCCGTTTTCCATATCGGCGATATTGTAAAGATCTTTCAATACATTGAAGGTTTCTTCGAGGTTCCGTCTTGCATGCTTCCAACCGCCGCCGTCCGTAATCCAAATGAATTTAAAATTTTTGATATGCTTTGCTTCTTCGGCGATTAGTTTGTAACTTCGCGCCGTTTCATTCAGTTTTGAACCGCCGCTTGCGTAAAAATTGGTCTCGATGGCGTAAATACCGACGGTTGCTTCAACCGACACTCGCTAAAAACAAAAACTTCCGAAAGCGATAAACACTCGCTATCGGAAGTTTTGAGTTTAAGATCCGGACTTTATTTAAGCCACCTTCCCTTAAAGGAAGGAAAATATTTATTCGGATTTCCAAAGAACACATCGAAGCAGTTTTTTCCAAAGCGACTTATTCCCCTATTCACAACGAATGTATCATACATTGCGACTGTTTCAACTTTTTCTTCTTTCATATCGAATATCAATTTTAAACACAACTGGAAATCGATAAAAGTTTTAGCATCCTCTCTGTATCTAGAATCCGGAACCTTCACGAGTTTCCCGTCTTGTCCCTCCACTTTTCGATGCGTTTGATAAATTTCCATATCCACCACTATGTGATCCATACACTGCAACAGAAGACCTGCAGGTAACGGCTGAAAATAATCCAATGTGTTTTTGTACAATTCTCCAGGATGTCTGTTTTCTCCCTTCAAATATGTACCACGCGCCCTCTGATAAGCAACTGGGTATAAAATGTATCTAACCGTAAGCGTCGGATCGCCTTCTTCTTTATTGCATTCATTAATAAAAGCATTCACATAGTCATTTCCCAGCACCTTCCTTAAAAACACCTCACTCGAAACAATATGCGTACACCTCTGCATGGCTTTTTTCGTATCTCTGACTACAGGCAATTTTTTATAATAATCCCTTTCACAAGTTTCATCAATTCTACCATTTACCGGAAAAGAAAGCCTCGAAGGACCTCCATATTGCGGTAGATAAGCATAAAAGTCAAAGTTTACGCCCCAATAACAAATATTTGATTTTCCTGTGTTATCTTCCCAAAAAGGCTTAAAACCTTTCTCTCTTCTTGCCTCTTCAGAAAGCATGCCATCGCCACCTACCTCTTTATTCCATACTTCAAGCAATTCCTTATAAACACCCGGAATAGGGCAATTTACCACCCCTTTGTTATAATCACCGCCCCCATAAACCAAACGATGCCATAAAATGGCATGATTCGGATATATTTCTGCGCGAGCAGAACCACAAAGCCCAGCGATAAAAATCGCTGGCACAACTAACGATTTTTGTATTGTATTTATCTTTTTCATATTCTTAACAAAAATTCTCAAAACCCCTTAACCGCATTAACGCTTCGAGAACTGGAAACGCTTTCTGGCACCGGGACGCCCGGGCTTCTTACGTTCACGAATTCTGGAATCGCGGGTCAATAAGCCCGCTTTTTTCAAAGGAACACGCCACTCGGCGTTAACTTTCTCCAAAGCACGCGCGATGCCCAAAACCATCGCATCCGTTTGCCCCATCCAACCGCCGCCCGAGACGTAAGCGCGCACGTCAAAACCGTTCTCGCCTTCAATCACGCGAAACGGTTGCTCCAAACGCATACGCACATCTTCCTGCAACTGCGCCTTATCAACCGTCTTGCCGTTAATGAGCCACGTGCCGTTCCCTCTCGAAAGGCGAACCTTCGCAACCGAACACTTGCGGCGTCCCACCGTTACAAATTCCTCGCCCGGAGCCTTCTTTAACTCCAATGCGGGAACCTTTTCCGTTTTTTTGGCTACTTTCTTCGTTGCTTTAGCCGACTTTTTTGCGGCGACTGATTTCTCTGCGGTAGCGGCTGACATAACAAATTATATTTCGAGTGCAATCGGCGACTGGGCTTTGTAAGGATGTTCCTTTCCCACGCAAATACGCAATTTCTTCAACATGAAACGCGACAAATTATTCTTCGGCATCATACCGCGAACGGCATTCATTAAAATCAACTCGGGATGCCGCTCGCGAAGTTCATGCAGATTGCGTACGTGCAACCCGCTCTGATAGCCCGAATAGGTCGCATAGGTCTTATCCTGCTCCTTCTGCCCCGTAACTTTAATCTTCTCGGCATTGATGACCACCACATAATCGCCCGTATCGCAATGCGCCGTATAGATCGGCTTGTTGCGACCGCGAAGAATGTTCGCAATTTTGACCGCCAAACGCCCCAAAATTTGCCCTTCGGCATCAATTAAATACCACTTTTGCTCGGACGGCTTCCGTTGCGTAACCAATGTCGTGCTCATCTCAAACCCCGATATACATTCTCAGTAAGGTACCGCCGAGTGTTCCCGTCAAGCCTTTTAAGGGAAAAATTTTGCGCATTCGCCAAACGTTTTGGTGCAACCGTTCCCGATATTTCATGCCGAATAAAAAATTTTTGCGGTGGACTTTTAGCCGGAAAACCTTCATAATAAATTTAATCGAACGCGCTTATGGAATTCGCCAAGAGCATGGAACGCATCGGTCGATTGACGGGAGCCGATATCCCGCCTCCCGACGAAGAAGGCTGCTGTTTGTGGGAACAAGACGGGCACCGTTACAAAACCTTTCAGCGAAACCGAAAATGGCATTGGGAATGTTCCTGGGGCAAAGAAATGTCGGATACCTTCGAGCATCGCAATCTGCTGGCTCAAATTCTGCAATTTAATCTGAAACGGATGCGATTTTTGGACGCAACATTGTTCTTAAATCCTACCGATAAGCGATTGTATCTGCGGCAAACGATTGCGCCGGAAACGGTGGATGAAAAAAATCTCGAAGAACGGTTCAACGATTTTTTGCTCAATGTCGAAGTCATGGAGGAACGATTTTTCCCGAAATTATCGGAACAACGGTAGCATGAAGCGTTTTTGGACAGGATTTTGGCTCCTAACGGCAATCGCGCGGTTCCCGACCGCGACGTTTGCGGCACCGACCGTCATGTTTTCGGAGGAACCGACACCGCCGTCACAAACGCCGAACGACAATGCGAATGAACCGCAAATCGAGTTTTACACACAAGACGATCCGGAAGCCGAAGAAATAAAATTCGACAAGCCAAAACTGCACGATTTTTGGCCGAAAAACACCGCTTATTTGTTTGTGCGCAACAAACCGATTGCCGATTCGGTTGCGGATTTTTGCAAAATGCAGGGCATCGATGCGGTTTTGAGCGAACGCCTCAGGGACAACAAACAACGCGTCAATCGTTCGTTCGAAAAGATGTATCCGACGCATATTTGGGATCAGCTGGCGAAAGCGTACGGATTGTTGTGGTTCTTCGACGGTCATGCGATGTACGTCTATGAATCGAGCGAAATTCAAACGCAAATCTTTAAAATTCACCCGCTGCAAATCGACCCCTTGCTCGACGTCATCGACACGATGGGATTTTACGGTTCCAACATGCGCATTCGTCCGATGCGCGAAGGCGGCATTCTCATCGTCAGCGGCACGCCGAAGATGATCGAACTGCTGACGAGCATCACCGAAAACATCTCTTTATATAAAACCTCCGAAACCGATCGCCTCGATGTCAAAGTATTCCATTTGAAACACGCCTGGGCGGATGATAAGGAAATCGGCGGTTTAAAAATTCCCGGTGTCGCAACACTGCTGGATAACATTTTGGGGAAGCAGGAAAATACCGAAAACGCTTTAAAATCCGCTTCGCAAACGGCTTCCGCAAAGAAAATTACCTCCCTGCGCGAAAAAGATACGGACGAAAAGAACAAAAAAGAAACGCCGAAAGAAAACGAAAAAACGGATGAAAAAGCGGAAAATTCCGAAGGCGGCGGCGAAAAAGTTAAATCCGAAGGCGGTGTGATTACCGTCGATCCGCGTCAAAATGCGGTTATCGTCAAAGATTATCGGCACAAGCTTCCCATGTACCAAGAGCTGATCGACCTGCTGGATGTACCGACGGAGCTGATTGAAATTCAGGCGGCGATTGTCAACGTTTCCAAAGGTTGCGATTTCAAAATCGGCTCTGACAAGGTCACAATAAGCTCCGCACGTCATAACGATCGCACCTGGTTTTCTTACAAACCCGTCTCAACCAACGATACGGGCCTGAACGTACAACTGAACGGTGTCGTAAACGGCGTTCAGTTTATGACGGCGATCAACGCACTCGCAAGCAAAAATCTAAGCAAAGTGTTGGCACGTCCGTCCGTCATCACCATGAACAACCTGACCGCCGTCATGGAACAGGGCAAAACCCATTATTTTGAAGTCCAAGGCAACAAAGCCGGCGACATGTATTCCGTGAACGCCAATACGAATTTGAAAGTAACCCCGCACCTGCTTACAAAGGACGGGCAAACGTGCATTCAGTTGATTTTGGATATTAAGGACGAATCGTTTTCGGCACCCGAAGGCAATGTGCGCGCCGGTACCGACACCTCCTCCATCGCAACACAGGCATTGGTCTACGAAGGACAAAGTATTCTTGTCGGCGGCTATTTTGCGGAAGGTTATGAGGACGGCGACAGTGGCGTGCCCGTTTTAAAGGATGTCCCTGTTTTGGGGCATCTGTTTAAAAATTCCTCACGGAAGAAAACCATCTCCGAACGTCTTTTCCTCATTACGCCGAAAATCATTCGTCTTTCCGCAAGCGATCCGTACGGCGGATTATTCAAGACACCTTCGAATTTAACGGACAGTCGCGAGTTGATGCAGATTCAATGCCGACAGGCCGGCGGAAGTACCGATGCCGCCCGTTCAAATTCGAAGTACTTTGAGGATCCTTTGGATTCGTCGCCTGCCGATTCAACACACGCCAAAGGTTCGAAATCCGACAACAATTCAAGCCAAACCGCACAAAAAATGTCCCGCACGGCGCGTCTGTATGCCAAAAAACACAAAAAGGCGAAACAGGACGACATTTAAAACATGCACGATTTCTCTAACTTCAAACGGATGCCGGAGAACGGGCACAAAAAGTGGTTGTTCAAGGTTCGCATTGACGGTTTTCGGCAAAAAACGTTTGAATAAGCGCGTGTTGCATTCCTTTGAAGCGCTTCCGATGTCGATCGTACGATTGAGCTCGGTTGTATGTTTGCGCATCGGGAATTTTCCTTTTTTAATTTGATGACGTTATCGATTGTACATGGAATTGCTTTATTCCTTTTCGGCAGTTGCATCGGAAGCTTTCTCAACGTCTGCATTGACCGCTGGGTGAAAAATCAGTCCGTCATCAAGCCGCGTTCGCACTGCTCCTATTGCCAAAAAAACATCCCTTGGTATCTCAACATCCCCGTTCTTGCCTGGCTGTTGCTGAAAGGCAAAACGAGATGTTGCGGCAAACCCATCCCCTTTCGGTACTTTCTGTCTGAAATTGGCATCGGACTTTTGGCAACATTTACCTTCACGTACGCAAACAGCCTCGCCGTACCGTGCTTTGTGTTGCTGTGCCTGCTGTGGATCGCGTTTTGGAGTGATTGCGAAACCCTGCTTATCCCCGACCAAGTCTCACTGGGCGGACTTCTTTTGGGTATTGTACTGAGCGCGTTTTATCCGCAAATACAACTCTCCCAAAATACCTTCGAAGCCGTTAAGGAGAGCTTTATCGGGATGTGCGTCGGTGCCGGCAGTTTATTCCTCGTTGCATGCATCGCCGAATGTTTCGTCAACGAAGAAGCATTGGGGCTCGGCGACATGAAATTATTGGGGTGCATCGGCGCATTTCTGGGAACATCCGGCTGTTTATATGCATTACTTCTCGGCTCAATGCTCGGAACGCTTTTTATCGTTTCGCACGGCAGTCTTACAAAACTGTTTCAACCGAAAGCAACCATCAACCGACGCATGGCATTCGGACCGTTTTTGGCACTGGGAGCCGTTGCGTACATGGTACTTGTGCTTTGGATGCAGATCGATCCGTTGTTCTACCTCCAATATAACGGCGATTTGTAGACATTTTTCGGAAGCATTCTCCAAAAACGACTTCAATGTGCTCCGTTTGAAAAGTGCTGCAGTTTATACTGCCGAAGATCTGTGTATTTTCGAAAAAAATTTTTCCGAGGGAAAACCGCCCTTAAAATCTCGGATTTTCAAAGTTTCCCGTTTTTACACTGCCTCCACACCGAGAAAAAAATGCTCTGAGAAACCGCGCATATTCTCCGACAATCCGATAATCTCGTCCGTAGGATAAAGTGCAAAAAACTAAAATCCCCTCCTCTATTCAAGTATTCGTATTTTTTTGCGGCACATTTCCAATAAAATCCGACCGTTTTTAAAGAAACACACAAACATCCTTCGATAATCCGACGATGTGCTCCATCGGCACGACATCGCCTTCATGTCCCCCTCATCTTCAATGCCGTCAACTCTGACACCAACAGTACATTCCCAAAACATTTTTCAAAATTCTCGCAAACACTAAAAAACATTCTCCTTTCTCCCCGCATACGCACCCTCAAAATGACCTTGAAACCTCCAATTCGTCTGCTTCACTTGAATTATGAGGTGCCTCGCTTGCTTTTTGCTGTTTTTCTCTATTTTTCCCTATACGTACGCGGATGAAACGGACGAAGCACATACGGAAAAAATTCCTCTTTCTCAAGCGGTTACGTTGGGTGTTATTCAGGGAATTACGGAATTTTTGCCCGTTTCTTCGACGGGTCACATGATTATCGCCAACGAATGTTTTTTTCATGCCTCACAACAAAGCAAATCACTGCAAGCCGCTCTGAATAATTATATGGTGTGCATCAATCTTGGAACGCTTTTGGTGCTGTTGCTGTTTTTTCGAAAAGATATCCGGCGGATTTTGAACGGTCTCCGGGGAAAGGATACAAAAGGCTTTAAGCTGGCATTCAACCTCGGGATTGCGTTTGTTCCCGCGGGTATTTTGGGACTGCTGACCGACAAAACCCTCGAACGTTTTTATACGCCGACCTGCGTCGCAACGGGGCTTATGCTCGGAAGCATTGGTATCTTTCTAATTGAGAACTTTCGCAAAACGCACCAACCCTGTTGCGATGATCTTTACGATTTATCCGTCGCGAAAGCTCTGTTTGTCGGGTTATTGCAAACCGTTGCGCTGTGGCCGGGGTTCAGCCGCCTACTTTCAACCGTCATCGGCGGCATTTGGGTCGGGCTGACACTGACGCAGGCGCTGCGGTTCAGCTTTTTACTGGGCTTACTCACGACCGCGCTCGCCACAAGCTACAAATTCCTGAAGCACGGCGATGTCTTACTGCAGGCAACGGCTGGAAGCACCGTCATCATCGGTATCGCGGTCGCATTTATCGTCGGCATGGCGGTGATTTCGCTTTTGTTCCGATTTCTAAAAAACAACGGACTGCGTATCTTCGGATGGTACCGCCTCGCTTTGGGAGTGCTTATTTTTTACCTGTAAAGAATAAAATTGACATTCATATTGAAAAGCCTGTACTGAGGCAGTGGCGTTGTTTCAAGGTTCGTTGCCTTGTTCCCTTGTTCTGTTTTTTTGTAACTTTTGCGTATGACAAAGAAAAAAATCTTATCCTTTCCCGACCAACCGTCCTTTACGGATTTTATTACCCGAAAAGCCCGCGGTGAAGAATTGTCCGAGGGTGACATGCGAACTCTCGTCGGTCTCATCGCCGACGGGCATGTTTTGCCGGAACAGCTGGCGGCATGGGTGATGGCGGTCTGTTTTAAGGGCTTGAATGCGCAGGAAACGGCTGTTTTGACCGATGAAACCGTCTTGTCGGGCGAAGTGTTGGATTTAACGGACATCGGCGTTGCGAAGGTCGGTTTTCGCGGTGTCGGCGGTCTCGGCGATCCGTGCGCGATTGTACTGACGTCGCTTGTTGCCGCCTGCGGCGTCGTGGTTCCGACCATGACGGATGCAACGGCATCGCCCGTTTGCAACGATTTGTTCAAACTGCAAGCCATTCCGGGATTTCAAACGGAATTGTCGATAAAGAATTGCATTCAACAACTGAAGAAAGTCCGCTGTTGCTTCTGCTCGCAACCGAAACAAACGGTACCGGTGGATCAAATTTTAAGCAGTATACGAAAGAATACCGCAACCGAAGCAATTATTCCGTTGCTGGCGAGCAGCATTCTGAGCCGACTGCTGTCGGTCGGTTCCGAAAATGTCGTGCTGGACATTAAAAACAAAGGTCGGCTGTTTAAAGACGACGATGCGGCACAATCCTTGGCAAATATGGTCGTGCGTACGATGCGCTCGCTCAAACACCGCTGTGTCGTATTGTCTTCCAACATCCGTCAACCGATCGGGAATGCGGTCGGTGCCGTTTTGGAAATTAAAAATGTTATTGAGCTGTTACGCGGTCGCGGCGACCCGGCCTTGCTGGATCTCATCATCAAGCTCGGTATGGAGATGGTGCGTTTGTCGGGGGTTTGCGGTTCGACACTGTCGGCGAAGAAAACCGTCACGGAGCACTTAAACAACGGGTCGGCGTTTGAAACATTCAAAGCCATGGTTAAGGCGCAGGGCGGCGATGTCTCTTATTTGGAACATCCGGAAAAGTTCCCGAAAGCCAAGCACGTGTATAAATTGCAAATCGCGAAACGCGGATATGTACATTCGGTGGATGTCGCATTGTTGGAGAAGGGACTCGAGCTTCTGACGCAGTCGGACGGTTCCGATAAAGCGGATCCCGCGGTCGGCATTTGCAACGTCATGACAGCCGGCACGCCGACTGTTTCGGGCGATACGCTGCTGGAAGTTCACTATAACGACGAATCGAATTTGGACGCAGCGTTGGAATGCTTCCGATCCGCTTTTTGCCTGACGCCGAAACGACCCGTCATCGCCGAATTGGAAATCGAACGCTTCGCCTAGGAAGTTGAGGTTTTGCTGACGCAACCGCCTAAAAAGTTGAAGTTTTCACGCGAAAACCTGCGTCTGATTGCTGCCTTTCGCGGTGTACCGGAAAATGGTTTTGAACGTCCCCTGCCGCCGCCGAAGCCGTTTGCACAGGTTTTAAACCAAACCGTTCAACGTACGGCAAAGCTGTACTCGCCGACGTTCCAAATCCTGCAAACACACTGGAACGATTGGTTTCGCGGCACGGAATTCCAATCCGTTATTCCCGAACGCCTGGATCGCTGGAACGCCTTGTGGCTCAAAGCTCCCGATGCAATTGTGCGCCAGAAATTACAGTTCAAATCGGAACAGTTATTGAAAACCCTCAATGCGCTGGTGGATGGAAAAATTGAGAGCGTGCGGTGGGAAATCTAGCAAAATAGCGAACAGGTACCTTTTAAAGATATTAAAAATAGTGTCAATATAAAACATCAATAGCAATATGTGACACACCAAATATAATTTTTATATATTTCCGGTAGATAAACTGATTGTGTATTTCTCGTCGTAACTCTCCTTGCTAGTATTTTCCGAAGAAAAATCTTAAGCACCATTGCAGAATATAAATAGATTACTTTCACGAACAAAAAAGCCTGTCACAAACATATATCTTTCGATATAAGAAACGTACTTTTGAACATAACACAAGTTTTCATCTATGTAAGATATAAAGTATTGTAACCGACATTTTTTTAAAAAAACTGGTTACCTCACGGAACACATTATTGCCACAATTTTTATGTCTAGAGTACCCGTAATTTTTGTTTTCAAAAAAACTTGAAATAATTTTTTCTCCTTTATACTCTGAAAGTAGATTATGTTTTTCAGTTATCGGTCTTTTTTGAAAACCTTTTTCATTCTCGTTTCTCTTGCTCTGGTAATAATCGTTTTTTCCGTGGCGGGTAAGATAAGAAACGATGGGATTATCGCAATAGCCAGGAATGTCAAAATGTCTCTTATCCAGATGAAGATCAAAATAGTGGAAAAAACCGCTCTTGCCTTTGACCAGATGACGTGCAAAGCGTTTAATGTCAGAACGGCGGTGATACAAATGAGTGGTGGTTTGGCAGATCAGATCGGTTGGTACGGTTATGGTTTGCTGCTTCATGAGAGGTTTCATGTATCAGTGGAATATGAATATAAGGAACCAGTAGCTGGTTCTGATGCCATTCCTCATTTTTCACGGACGTTTCAACTGAAAGACGCGTTCCCATCGATTGAATTCCGGGAGCATGACAGTCGATTGAAGGATCCGCATGCCAGGATCTTTCGGCACCGCAATTTAGTCAATGATGAAGCTCGTAAATATGGCTTCAGTGTTCTAAAAAATAAGTTCTGCCCAATTGATGTCGACACCTGCAAAGATTTATTAAACGATATCAACGCTCACAAATCCTGCGCAGTACACGTGCGGCGCGACGACTACGCGCGCGGTGCGGGTGGAGAGCATCCGACACAAGCGGAGTTTTTCATCCTTGCCGTACGAAAAATTCATTCCCTCGATCCGAATGTGAAATTTTTCTTTTTCTCGGACGATTGCGGTTGGGTACGGGAAAGGATTTTGCCGGCATTGGATAAAGAGATTGCTTGTCGTGTCTGCGATCAAAACGACAGTTCAAAAGGTTATTTGGATTTATACCTTATCTCACGTTGCGACCATGTCATTTGTTCCCTCGGCGGGTTCGGCCACGCGGGTCGATTGTTTTCGTATAAAAAAGGCTGGTATTTGAAGGGGATTGCGTCGGATGAATATCACTTTTCCTGGTCGTTGAAAATGTATGACGGCGAGAAAATCGGAAAGGAAATTGAGTATGGAAGAAAGATAGATGTCAGAGAGTTGGGAAAGACGGCGAAAACAGCGAAAAATTAACATTTAAGGATATTTCGCGCTACACGAAGAACTTCTTTTGGAAACGCAACAACGGCGGTGTGAGGATTGCCGTGAGGACGGCGGACATTAAAAACGACCCGAGATAAAATCGCACGTAATGCATGGGCGTGTGTGTAACGGTAAAAGCGCAAAGCAAATAAATTCCCTGCAGGAAACATTGCGCGCAAACACCAAAGATCCGCGCGTGCGCTTCCAACACCACGCGCCAACTTTGCCTGTGGCAGGCAAAAGTCAAGGCAGACAACAACAATGCCGACAGGCCGAACAAATACTCCGATTGCAATGCATCGATCCAAAAGCCTGAAATCATCGCCGCAATCACCGCTTCCTTTCGTTCTAAACCGCACACCGCAACCGTAAAGTACAAGCCGTAAAGGTTTATATTTATCGAGAACGTCTGCCCGAGCACTTGCGATGCGAACAGCATCGGAAAGTAAATAAGGGAGAAAATCGTCAGATGGCGAAAGCTTCTCATAAACTCCAAAAAATCCGCGATCGCCTCATTCGAGTAATTCCGAGCATACCGAAACTGTTCAAACGATTATTTTCTTGTTTCGCAGGCAATCGAAGTATAAGAACCGTCCGGAAGATAAGACAATCGATTAAACACCGAAAACTTCTCATAAGTTCAGCGACGGAATTAACACACCGACTTCGTCTAACAGATCCAGATAATGCCCGAAGCGAACGACACCGAACGATTGGTTATCCTTTTGCTTGATTTTCACGCACTGCCCGACATAAAAGCGATCTGGGAATTGATGACCGACGGCGACGGTTTCGACCCGGCACGGGCAATTTTTTTTATCCGTATCGGGCGCAAGCGACAGTATCGCCTTCCCGGAGGAACACTTTCCGTTTTTCAATGCTTTACTCTGCAACAAACACGGTTCCGCTTCGCCTTCCAATCGCACCAACAGGCGAAAGTTCGCGCTCGTCACTAATTCCACAAACGCCGTTTTCGACATTACTTTCCCGATGCGCCCGACAATACCTTTGGTACAAACGACTCCCTGCCCTTCCCGAACGCCGTCATTTGAACCGCGGTTAATCAATAAGCGTTGCGCCCAGGCTTCCGTCGAACGATATAAAACGCGTGCAGGCAGACATTGGAATTGTTCGCCGACATCCATGGTATTCAGCCTTAAAATGCGCTCCGCCAAATCCGCCTTATCGGCATTCTCCGCAAGTTTCCGCCTTAAAGCCTCGTTTTCGCACGTCAATTCCCGAACGTGATGCAACAAATCGGATTTGGAAAACGTTTGTAACGCCAATCGTTTTTGCGCCGCACCCAATCCCGCCGACAGTTCCCACAGAGGAACTTGGACGGTTAAAAACGCTTCACGGAGTTTTTTACGAAACACAAGCGGCAAAATGACGTTCCACAGTACAAGAAACACCAAAATATAAAGAAAAAGCGGACGCCAAAACCGTTTTTTGGACACATCAGTACTCTTCGTTCAGCCAAAACGACAAATTTTGCAACACCGCGCCCGTGCCGTTCGCCACCGCGCGCAACGGATCTTCGGCGACAATCACCGGCAAATGCGTTTCACCGCTGATTTTTCGATCCAAATGCCGCACCAGCGCGCCGCCGCCCGCCAGCACGATGCCGCGATCCACTAAATCCGCCGCCAACTGCGGAGGACATTGATCCAACGCCTGTCGAACCACTTCGACAATTCCGTTGATTGCTTCGCTCAACGCCTCCCGAACACCTGTGGAGGAAATCGTCACCGTTCGGGGCAACCCCGAAATCGTATCCCGACCCTTAACCGATAAAGAAAGTTCGTTTTCCAACGGCATGGCGGAACCGATTGCAATTTTGATATCTTCCGACATACGCTCGCCGATGAGTAAATTATAGTTTTTCTTTAAAAAATTGGCGATGGCACCGTCCATTTGATCGCCGCCGACGCGCAGACTTTTTGTAAAAACCATGCCCGACAGCGAAATAATCGCCACCTCCGTCGTTCCGCCGCCGATATCCACAATCATGCTTGCCGTCGGTTCGTCAATCGGCAGACCGACCCCGATCGCCGCCGCCATCGGCTCTTGTAAAAGCAAGACTTCGCGCGCACCCGCATGAATGGCAGATTCGCGCACCGCCCGACGTTCCACCTCCGTAATTCCGGACGGCACCGCAATCACAACACGCGGCGGCACGAAACGCGTATTGCGACAGGCTTTTGTGATAAAATACCGCAACATCGCCTCCGTAACTTCGAAATCGGCAATCACGCCGTCTTTCATGGGTCGAATGGCGGTAATGTTCCCCGGCGTCCGCCCCAGCATCTTTTTTGCTTCCAGACCGACCGCGCGCACTTTGCGCGATTTGTTGTAGATTGCCACTACGCTCGGCTCGTTCAACACAACGCCGTTATCTTTCGCAAACACCAGCGTATTAGCGGTTCCGAGATCGATCCCGATGTCATGCGACACCGCCGAAAAAACCTTACCGACCAACGACACCGCTTTGTGGTAAAAAGGCATTACACTCCCTCCCCTTCAGGGTAGTGTTGCAATAAAGTTGCGTCAAGGGAAAGCAGGAACATACATGTTCCTTTTGCCGAAATCGCCTTACCGTTACAGTAATCGACGGAACGGACTTATATGTGAATTCTATCGTATATATAAACAAACGAAAATCCCACCTGAATGAAACAATATAAAAAATTGTTGAACGCATCGGATGCTTCGAAATGCCCGTCGATGCCGTGCCGCAACAGAAGCGATTTTCAATCCGTATGGTCGTTTGACGTTGTCCTCCCTTACGGAAGCGGGTATTCTGTGGTAGAATTAAGGAAGCGTAACACCATGCGTAAATGTTGTTTCGTTCAAATTTTACCCGCCGTTACAACCGTTGTTGACGGGCCGAACGTCGTTCGACCGTTTATCAATCACGCATTTTTGACAGTTTCCCGACAAATTGCGTTGCAAATATATTCCTTTTCGGAAGAGGTATCCGTGAACCACAAAAAAACAAGGTGTTCCCATGCATGAAAGCTATCTCATTCAGGATTTAACCACCATCATCGTCATTGCCGGCGCGGTCTCGATCCTCTTTTCGATTTTGCGCTGGCCGAGCATTTTGGGCTATCTGCTTTCGGGTCTCATCGTCGGACCGTACGTCACGGAAAAATTCAGCATTCACGACGCATCTTCCGTTAAGAGCATCAGTGAATTGGGGGTAATTTTCCTCATGTTTTGCATCGGTCTGGAATTTGACTTGAAAAAACTGAAACAAACGCTGTTTCCGTCGTTGCTGGCGATGCTTTTCCAGGCACTGACGGCGTTTTTCATCGGGACGACGGTGGCGCACGTTATCGGATGGCCGCCGGTACTCGGGATTTTCCTCGGCGCGATTTTTGCGATCAGTTCCACCATGGTCGCCATCCCAATCATCAAACAGCAAAATGCCATGCAACAGCCGTTCGCGCAGTTCACGATGGGCGTGGCGATTTTGGAGGATATTTTCGCCGTGGTATTGTTGGTAATTTTATCCAACCTGCAACAGGGCGGCTTCAAGCTTTCCCAATGTCTGAATTTGGTTTTCTGGATCACCGTTTTCATCACGGGTATGCTGATTTTCGGGCGTCTGTTCGCGCGTCGTTTCATCAAATTGCTGAAAAAAATCGCCAATCCCGAGATCATGCACGTTTGCATCGCCGGGCTGATTTTGTTGCTGAGCGAACTTTCGAGCGGTTACTCCAACGCCCTCGGTGCGTTTTTGGCGGGCGCGATTTTTGCCAACACCCGCGTCATTCATGACCTGGAAAGCATGGTGGCGCCCATTCGTGATATTTTCACCGCCGTGTTTTTCGTTTCTATCGGCATGCTCATCGATCCGAAACTGCTGTGGGAAAATAAGTGGTTGGTACTGATTTTAAGCTTTCTGGTGGTCGGTGGACAATTTGTCAGCGCGTGGCTGGGCTTTTTTCTCAGCGGTCAAAAACCGAACGTTGCGTTTCGCGCCTCCCTCCCTAAGTCCCAAATCGGCGAATTCAGCTTCGTTATCGCCTCATTGGCACATACGTTGCAAGTGGATAACGGGCAACTGATGGCGATTACCGTCGGTGTCGCACTGTTCAGCATTATCGCCGTCAATGTTCTCTGTGCGCGCGAGGATGCTTTGCTTGCGAAATGTACGCAACGCATTCCGCATGTCCTGCAAGCCTGGGCAACCGTCTATCAAAATCTCCTCTTATCGATCCAAACACGGGTCTCAAAAAATGCATTCCTTTCTCTGGTGCGCAAACCGTTGCTGAAAGCCGCCGTTCACTTCACGCTCGTCAATGCCATCGTCTGGTGCAACTACGGCGTGTGTCTCTTTCTGGAACAAAACTCGATCCCTGGAACGGAAAAATACGGCATCTGGATCCAACGTGCCTCACTCCTGATTGCCCTCGGACTGGCACTGCCGTTCATGAGTTGCGTCGTGCGCAACCTGAACCTCGTCATCCTCACGCTCTGCAAACAATCCTTGCCCAAACTGTTCGTGCGCCTCAACCAACACGCCGCCCTGGATAAAATCTTTCAACTCATCATCAACGCCGTCGCAACGTTGGTATTCGTCTGGCTGTTCACG
>JAFVCI010000081.1 GCA_017479315.1 Opitutales bacterium
TCTTCTTGTTTGCTTCCTTCGTTGTTTCCTCGTAATTTCGTGTCCGAACGTCCTGATTTCCCAGTTCTCCCAATGCCGCCGTACTGCACAGTTCCGACAATACTTTTAAGTCTTCTTTGTATTCAGAATAGAAATTTCTTATTCCCCTTTCACACCTGGAGCCTGTTTCAATCGTGTTCCCGGAAAGGCATAAACTGCCGATATTCTTAAAGAGCTTCCCCAATGCTTTTTCGTTTTCTGTGTAAAATGCCTCAAGCCTCGTATATCTGTTGGAACCATGTCGCACCTCCCAGTTCCCGATGGAAAAGTTGCCGGTTTGTTTGCTTTGAAAATGTTTGTATACGGTCAATATACCCGGATAAGAAGTTATGCAGAAACCGCAATTGTCTTTTTTCTTTAACGTTTCCAACAATGACCCCGAATCTTTGAGCAGAGAGTCCTCCTTTGAGAAATGCTCATATAAATTCATAAGATCCTCTCGGGATATCTCCCACTTTAAAACAGCCTTATTGTATCGATTGGTTTTGAAAAACAACTCCTTCAATTTTTCCTCCAACTCAAAAATCTGCCTTTCTTTCTCATAAAGCGCTTTTCCTTCTTCCGTCTGACTGAAATCGTAACACGCTTTCAGTTCCGCTTTATGAGCTTTGCAAAATTGTTCAATCCGATCGTATTCGCGCATGTAATTTGCCGTAATGACTTTTAACGCCGCCATTCCAGCTCGGCTCTGGCAACATTCGTCCACGAATTCCACTATATCCTTCTGCGGGACATTCGCCTGTTTCAGAGAATCCGCATTAAGGACATATTTTATAAAATTTTCCGCCAACAGCTCTGCCTCACCAGATTTATTCCCAAACGGGTCTTTCTCCGAATTTACCTTTTGATGATAAAAATCAAGATCCCTCTCGTGCGATATGACCTTCATGTTGCCGAATACCGGATGTGTAACCGTTTCGTTCGGAATCAATTTCAGTCCCTTGGGCGGATCAGCCATGATGCCGGTTGTTGATGCAACGACCAACGTCGCGCCTGTTAACAGTGATTTAATGTTTAGTTTCATGGTAAATTTCTTTTAGGGAGATGTTTTTATGTTGTCAAGCGAAAAAATAAAAAGCAGGTAAGGAACCACACTATGCGGTGTGGGGTTAGAGTGCAAACCACCCCTACCCTACTTCCACTCCGATAATTCTTTGATTTGTTTACGTTTCATCGCCACAAATTGCTCGTAGTTCATCAGAGAATTTCGGATGAGGCGTTTGTGAATGCTGCAGGAAATAAAGGCACAAACACAACCAATCACTGTTCCGCCGATGCAACACAATGCAAAACCGCCCAAGCCGATTGACAGCAATTGTTCCCAAGACCCGCTCTTGATGGCAGTCAACATCCCTTTCAGACTGGCGTTTTCGATCCATTCAACCTGAAACGGCAATAAATCCGCAATCCGCTTCCCGACATAAAATTCCAGCGGATACATCAATGGAACGGTTAAAGGATTTGAAACGAATTGCAACGCCGCCGTCAGCAACAAATTCGCCCTGAAAAGAACGGCGATTACTGTCGCAAACGGAATTTGGATACCCATTATCGGCCACCAGGTCACAATCCATCCCGCATAATAAGCATTGCGCATCGGTTTGTAGGCGAACGACCACAGTTGCGGCATTTTATTCAAAAATGCACCGCCGAATTTTCTGAAAATAAAACTTTTTCGAAGCGTCGCGCGCGAAGGAAGATAACGCAACCATTTTTTTACAACCCGAAAGCGCCGCGCACGAAACTCTTCCCACTCCTGCTTAAACGGCTCCATAGACGAGTTCAAAACGGCTCCGTAAACGAACCGATGGAGGCACGGGTCGGAATCGAACCGACGCATAGAGATTTTGCAGACCTCGGCCTTACCACTTGACTACCGTGCCAACACTTCAAATCTTTCAAAAAAAACCAGGTAACGCAAGCGCGTTTTCACGTACATTTTGCCGCATGCGCCGAAAAATTATGCATCGCATAACGTAAAGCCGCTCGGGACATAATTCAAAATATCGCTTATTTCCCGAAACACATGCAAACTTGCGCCTTCGAAGTATAAAGAACGGTGCGTATCATCCAGCATTTCCTTAACTTCATCCGCCGAAAGTTTTTGAACAAAATTGATGCGATCGTTTAAAAGTGCGGTACGCGCTTTAATAAGCTTATCCAGAAAATCAACATACGGATGACAATCCTCTTCAACCTCGTTCGGAAATGCAAACAACGGCTCTTCTTCGTTTTTTTCGGATCCTTTTTTACTTTCCTCGCTTCCAAGCCGTTCGACCGTACGAACCAATCGAACGCATCCGTCATTTAAACGTTTATCGACTCTGAAACGATAAAACGCCTCATTCCAATCGTCCGCCGAAATGCCGTACGGTTCAAGTTCCGTCTTGGATTGCTTTAAAAATTGCTTAATTTGCTCGGGCGACAAAAGGCTCGGTATCTCAAAGTCCCAATTTCGATCTTCGCTGACCTCCTTAATCCACCAATTCCCGTCACTTCCGAGATGGGCAATACACCAGGCGAATTTCGGTAACAGAACAACCATAAGTGTAACGAAAATAATGCTCTAAGAAAACGAGCAACCCGCTTGGTTATTTATAATGTCCCCAGCAGCGCGTAAAAGCGATTTGCCCATCCTGCACAACATAGACAAGACGATGCTGTTCGTTGATACGGCGCGAATATACACCTTCTTCGCCTGCCAATTTTTCATAGGGCGGCGGTGTTTGAAACGGATTGTTTTGAACCAATCGCACCAACTGTCTGATTTTTGGTAATAAAAGCGACCCGCTTGCTTTTTTGAG
Organism: Opitutales bacterium; assembly: GCA_017479315.1. Classification (GTDB taxonomy): domain Bacteria; phylum Verrucomicrobiota; class Verrucomicrobiia; order Opitutales; family UBA9783; genus UBA3222. The sequence continues at coordinate 2,844 of JAFVCI010000081.1, forward strand.
ATCCTTTTGAAAGGAATGCTTGAAGGTTATTCTCATATACCCAGTGCTTCAAACATCTCTTCCGCAGTATCGTACATCTTCAATTTACCTGCCTTCATCTCCTCTTTCGCCTCGCGAGCTTCCCGAAGCACATCTTCGATCGGATAAGCTAACTCGTCATCGTCATCACCTCTCTTTTCCTCAACACACCTTTCAATGTAGCGGCTAATCGACATCTGACGGCTTTCCGCCTGTTCTTTGACCCACTGATACAGCTTCGGACGAAGGGAAACACTCGCACGCATGGATTGCATATGCCCTATATATGCTTCAAAACTGCATCAACGTCAAGCATTCGCGACGTTTGGGCTTACCAACGGGGCTTGTTTTGGCAGAAAGAAACGGACTTAAAGTCACCTTTTTTTAGAAAATGCCAAAAAACCACGCCAAAAA
>JAFVCI010000082.1 GCA_017479315.1 Opitutales bacterium
ACGCTATTTTAATTTAACATTTTAAAGTACAATGTCAATTAGATTTGATGGGCAGATGTTACAAAAAGGAGACGTAATATCCCGGAATTGTACTGCTATTTTGTATTGCCAAAAACACTCAATTTTGCTTTCCTTAAAGTAGAATCGGTAGCTTAGATGTCTTCTCAAAAATCTTCGATCTCTTGCCCATCTGTTCATGCTCACGCCGAAATCCGTCGTCAATACCGCTATTGGCGTTTTCGGCTGACGTACGCGCTGATTGTCGGGTATGCCGCGTACTACCTGGTGCGACAGAATTTTACGATGTTGCGTACGTCCGACAAGTGTCCCTTCTCGATGGAGGCGATCGGTTGGGCGTTTTCGGCGTTCTCCGTCGTCTACGGCGTTTTTAAAATGGTGGCAGGTTCGGTTTGCGACCGCTCCGACGCGCGCTTATTTATGCCCGTCGGGTTGGCTTTGGCGGCATGTTGCAGTCTGTTGGCGGGCTGTTGGGAATCGTCCGTCGTTTTCGGTACCCTGTATGCCGTCAACGCCGTTTTTCAATCCATGGGATGGCCGTCGGTATCGCGCACACTTACACAATGGTTCGGACCGCAGCAAATCGGCACGCGCTGGGGTATCATCAACTGTTCGCACCAAATCGGTTCGATTGTGGTGCTTGTCGGCGGCGCCAAGCTGTTGGAATACGGCAGCTGGCGTTTGCTTTTCATTGTTCCGGCGATTATCAGCCTTTTTGTCAGCCTTTGGGTATGGGAACGGTTGCGCGATACGCCGGAATCCATCGGTTTGCCGTCCGTTGAGGAATTTGAACATTTGCCGGTTGTAAAAACGGAAACTTCGGAGGATGCGGGCGATGAATCGTTCGAGCAAATGTTTCGCAATCACATTTTGCACAACGGTCGCCTGTGGCTTGTGTGTATCGCGAATTTTTTTGTCTATTTTGTGCGATCGGGACTGCTCTGCTGGGGACCGGTTCTCATCGTCCAAACGCAGAAGTGTACCGTCATGGAAGCCGGATTGAAGTTTGCCGGCACCGAAGTCGGCGGTTTGTTCGGCGGTCTGTTTATCGGCTGGTTCACGGATAAATTCATGCATACGAAGCGCGGTCTTTGTGGGTGCCTCATGATGATGCTGATGGGTGTCGTGATGGGATTTTATTGGGCATGCAACACCGTTTGGCAAGAAACGCTCGGGCAAATTTTCGTTACCTGCCGTTGGGTCGATTACCTCTTTTGGTTTTGCGTCGGCTTCTTCGTCTACGGCTCGCAGGTGCTCGGCGGGTTATCGGGGGCGGAATTCGGCTCCAAAAAAGCCGCGGCAACAGGTGCGGCGATGACGGGCACCTTCGGGTATTTGGCGGCGTCCGCCAGCGGTATCGGTCTTGTAAAACTTTCCGATGCGTACGGTTGGCAGTCGGTGTACTTAACATTTCTCGTTGCTTCTTTTCTCGGCGGTTTATTCTTTATGCTGACGCTGAAAAAGCCCAAACAGGAAAGATACTAGCATATCGGGTTGTCCACGAAAGTTATTGGGTGTTCCTCTGCATAAACTGGCGCGGAAAGATCAGATCCCGCACACCTCTCCGACCTTCATCACCATCTTTCAATGCGATCTTCTAAGCTACGACGTACCAAACCTTCATCTTCGCGTTTGTTGTTCCAAAGGCACTTATATTCGTTCCCTGGCGCACGACATCGGC
>JAFVCI010000083.1 GCA_017479315.1 Opitutales bacterium
AACAACTGCAACTGGACACTTCCAGCCAGCGTTGCTGCCCTGCCGCCCATACCTCCAAATCGTATTGTTTGGCGTGTGGGAAACCTAAATCGCCGGTGCAAATTTCCAAAACGCGATAGGGCAATTCCAGCGCCTGCAACAAACCTTCCGCGTCCTTGCGTAACGCTTCCAGGGCTTCGAAACTTTTTTCCGGCCGCACCCATTGCACCAGCTCGACTTTGTCGAACTGATGGAGGCGGTTGAGGCCGCGGACATCTTTGCCCCAACTGCCGGCTTCGCGTCGAAAACACGCCGACCAGGCGCAGTATTTCTTCGGCAAATCGCGTTCTTCGAAAATTTCGTCGCGGAAGAAATTCGTCACCGGTACTTCCGCCGTCGGGATACAATAAAAACCGTCGCCGGTACCGTACATCTGCCCTTCCTTGTCGGGCAACTGTCCCGTCGCCGTCGCGCTCGCCGCATTGACCAACAGCGGCGGCAACAGTTCCGTGTAGCCGTTTTCGCGTGCCGATTGGAGGAAAAACGCAATCAGCGCGCGCACCATACGCGCGATCGAGCCGACGTAAAACGGAAATCCGGCACCCGTCACCTTGTTCCCGCGCGCAAAATCCAGTCCGCGCTCGAAATTCGGCAGTTCGTAATGCGGACAGGCGTGCGAAAAATCCTCGTTTTGCGGATGTCGTTGATAAAGTTCTTTATTTTCCCGGGACGTTTTCCCGATCGGCACCGACGCATCGGGGAGGTTTGGGATTGTCAGCCACAACGCCTGGAATTCCGCCTCCGCCTCCTTAAAAGCGGTTTCCAGGCGTTTTGTTTCGTCGGATAAGACTTTCAAATTTTGAACAGCCTCTTTAAACGCCTCCGACGTTTTATCCAAAGACGCGAGCACTTTGCTCTCGGCTTGTTGTCGCGCCCGCGCCGCTTCGAACGCTTTCAATGCTTCCAGGCGTTTGGCATCCGACGTACGAACGGCATCGCAATCACACACAAAGTGTTTGGTTGCCAATTTTGCTTTTACTTCGTCAAAGTGTTCCCGAAAAAAACGAATATCCAACATAAGCAGACGTAAAAATCAGAATAAACGCGAAAGCTTCCGCTTTAATCGGTTGCTTTGGAACGATAACAAAGATTTACCGTTAATCGCAAAAACACCCGCATTCACCTATTATCATCCTTAAAAACCGACCCTGGTGCTCAAGACGGGACTCGAACCCGTAAGCCTCGCGGCACATGCACCTCAAACATGCGTGTCTACCAATTCCACCACCTGAGCACTCACTTGAAAGCTATCACGGGATATGCGTCTTATGCAATTCAAAAATTTTTTGGGAAAAGCTACAATTCGATGGTTTGCTTGAAAAATATACATAAAGCACCTCTACGATAATCATAGGAACGCCCGTCGCGTACAAGTGGTACGTGTGTGTATGTGCATTATTGTGCATACACACGAAAAGATACTTCCTGTTTACTCTCCCATAATTATCACATTTAACGGAAAGCTCGGAACGGAAAACTTTTCAAAAAATCAAACATCAAAACGAAGCGCAAGCTACCTGTTTTGATAAAAATTGTCTGCTCGCGCCGGATGCCCCCTGGAGCCGGCTGTCAGACTTGAACTGACGACCGTCCGCTTACAAGGCGGGTGCTCTGCCGCTGAGCTAAGCCGGCCTGGTACCCGACCGGGGACTCGAACCCCGAACCAATTGATTAAGAGTCAACTGCTCTACCGATTGAGCTAGTCGGGCTTAAACAAAGCCATTCTGAATATGTATTTGTAAAAATCAAGCGAAAAAAACGAGGGTTATCATCGTCGAAAAAAACAAAACGGCATTTTTTTCAAAAAACCGCTTGATCTTTTAAAATCTTTCCGCCCACAATGGAAGTGCACCCGGAGTTCAACGCGGGAGGAGATATATGAACGGACTGTTTTGGCTGGCACCGATTGCGGGGATAACGGCGCTGTGGTTTGCGGCGCGTTTCTACAAAGAAATGCTGCGCGAAAGCGAAGGCAACGAAACGATGCGTTCCATCGCCGGGTACGTGCGCGAAGGTGCCATGGCGTATTTAAAGCAACAATATAAAGTGGTGTTTCGGTTGTTCGTCGGGTTGGCAATTTTTTTGGCGATTTTGGCGTACGGCTTCAAATTGCAAAACGAATGGGTGCCGTTCGCGTTTTTGACGAGCGGCTTCTTTTCGGGACTTGCGGGATTTTTCGGAATGAAAACCGCGACGTCGGCATCCGCGCGTACCGCCGAAGCGGCGCGGCACTCGCTCAATAAAGGGCTGACGGTGGCGTTTCGCAGCGGTGCCGTGATGGGGTTGACGGTGGTCGGTCTGGCATTGCTGGATTATTCTTTCTGGTTTTTGGTGCTTAAAAACTGCGTGCATGCCGCTTCTGAAGCGGAACGTGTCCTGTTGTTGACGACGACGATGGTGACCTTCGGCATCGGCGCTTCCGTAAATGCCCTTTTGGCGCGCGTCGGCGGCGGGATCTTTACCAAAGCGGCGGATGTCGGTGCGGATTTGGTCGGCAAAGTGGAAGCCAACATTCCCGAGGATGATCCGCGTAACCCGGCGACCATTGCCGATAACGTCGGCGATAATGTCGGTGACGTAGCGGGAATGGGAGCGGATTTGTACGAATCTTATTACGGCTCGATTATTGCCGCGGCTTCATTGGGGGCGATTGCCTTCTTTAAACAACCCGATCTGCAGTGGAACGCCGTTTTGGCACCGGCATTGATCGGCGCGTTGGGTATCTTTCTGTCGCTGATCGGTATTTTTAATGTTAAAGTCGGTTCGGTCGAAACGGGGAAAGCGATTTTAAAGGCACTTGACCACGGTATTCATGTGGCGGCGATCGGCTTGGTGGTGTTGTCGTACTTTTTGCTCCAATGGCTCGGGCTGGGCGCGCACATCTGGGGTGCGTTGGTGGCGGGACTGGTGACGGGAATTGTTATCGGTAAGGGTTGCGAGTACTACACTTCCGCCGAATACAAACCGACGCGTTTGATTTCGGAGAAAGCCGAGAGCGGCGCCGGACCGGTGATTATCGGCGGTTTGGGTGCCGGGATGTCATCGACGATGATTCCCGTGTTTGCGGTTGTTATCGGTATGTCGTTGGCGTTCGGTTTTGCGTCGCAGTTTCAAACATCGGCGTTCAATGAAGGTTTGTACGGCATCGGATTGGCGGCGGTCGGCATGCTGTCGACGCTGGGTATTACGCTTGCGACCGACGCTTACGGACCGATTGCGGATAATGCCGGCGGTAATGCCGAAATGAGCGGATTGCCGAAGGAAGTGCGTCAGCGTACCGATGCGTTGGATGCTATCGGGAATACAACCGCGGCAACCGGTAAAGGTTTTGCCATCGGTTCCGCCGCTTTGACGGCACTGGCGTTAATTGCTTCCTACGTTCAGGAATTAAAGTGCGGTCTGGGACGCATCGGGAAGGATGCGATTATCGTCAATGGCGAATTGGTAAAAACAAGCGATGTTTCGCTGGTTCAGCTGATGCATTTTTTTGAGGTTCATTTGCTCAACCCGAAGGTTTTGATGGGCATGTTCGTCGGTTCGATGCTGGCGTTTGTGTTCTGCGGCATTACCATGAATGCGGTGGGTCGTGCGGCGTCGAAAATGGTCGATGAGGTGCGTCGGCAATTCCGCGAAATCAAAGGTATCTTAACGGGCGAAGCCAAACCCGATTATTCGCGTTGCGTGCGTATTTCGACCGAATCGGCGCAAAGAGAGATGATTCTTCCGGCATTGATGTGCATTATCTTTCCGTTTGTCGTCGGTGCCTGTTTGGGTGTCGCCGGCGTTATCGGAATGTTGGCGGGAACGTTGGCAAGCGGTTTCGTGTTGGCGATTTTCATGGCAAATGCCGGTGGT
>JAFVCI010000084.1 GCA_017479315.1 Opitutales bacterium
CAGGTCAATCTTCTAAAGCTGATGGAGGAAACCGACGTCAATTTGGTAACACCGCACGATATGATCGGGCAAATGCGGGCGATTATGTCGATGCAGAGAGGGAAACGACAGAAAAATACCATCAATACGCGGCACATTCTGTTTATTTTCAGCGGTGCCTTTGATAAATTGTCGGATATTGTCAAACGTCGGCTGGATCGCGGATTGATCGGATTCGGTGCCGCTTCGGCGGACGATAAGAACGATGCAACGACGTATCTGCGTCACGTTCAAACGCAGGATTTCATTCAATTCGGCTTCGAACCGGAATTCATCGGGCGCATTCCCGTGCGCGTCGCCTGCGACCCGCTGGTAAAGGAGGATTTGGCACGCATTTTGACCGACGCCGAATGTTCCATCCTGCAACAGGCGAAGGCGGATTTTAACGGCTACGGAATAGACATGACCGTTACGCGCGAAGCGATTGACGAAATCGCCGCCCGTGCCGAAGCGGAAAAAACGGGTGCCCGCGGATTGATGACGATTTTTGAACGTATTTTGCGCAATTTTAAGTTCGAACTGCCGTCCTCGGGGATTGGTTCGTTCGAAGTCAGTACCGACACGGTTGCCGATCCCGATCGGGCATTGCAAAAATTATTACTGGAGCATCAATCGCTGACCAACGAACGGCGTTTGGCGGACATTCACGCCTTCGAAGAAAACTTTTTTAAAGAAAACAACATTCGTATTCAATTTTCGGAAGACGGAATTTCCGAATTGATCAGGCGCAGTATTACCGAAGATAAACCGATTGCGAAACTTTGCAAAACGCTCTTCAAGGATCTCGCCTACGGTTTGAAAATGATTGTTCAACATCAGGGGATCAATGAGCCGTTCGTATTGGATAAAGCCTTTGTGGAAAATCCCGAAGCGGCGCTTTCGGAACGGGTGAAGAAGAGTTTCGGGAAGGGATAATCGTTATTCGAAGTTTTCCGTCGCCATCCGCGGTTGTGCACGGGAGGCGTTCAAGGGATCTATTGTTTTTCCCTTAAAAGAAATACCTTCGATGGATTTTGAATGCGAAATTGTTGTTCGCCCGCAAGAAATATCCGTTGACCATGGTTTGCGTTTTTTCACAACTTATTCACACTGCTGTATGTCATCCGTACGCGCGTATTTTCCCCATCAAATCATCCGCGTAAATCTGGTTCCAGATGTGATTTCCGAGCGGATCGGTGACGTAATTTTCGCATGTTTGAAGTTCACGGCAGAGGGCGCGTACCTGCTTTTCGTTTGTGACGGGTTCGAAACGGTGCCGTTGTGCCAATCGCACCAGCAGCGGTTCAAAACGATACCGCAATGCAATCATTTGACCGCCGTATTCCAAACTTGCCGCGATTTGTTCGATAAATAAGTCGGCTTGTTCCGACGGTACCCACTGCGGGAGGGCTTCCAGTTGGAATTGCGTATCGTTCAGCGCGCGTGCGATGCAGATTTTGCTGAACTTCAACCAATCGAGCGATTCCGAAAAGAACGCCGCCCGTCGGTCTTCGAGAGAAAAAATGTGCGGGAACAATAACGTTTGCAACGGTCCGATTTGTTCTTGTTTGAGAAGCGACGCAATACGATCGTACCACAGCCGCAGTTGTGCACCTTTACAATCGAGTACCAGCAACGAAGAGGTATTGTTAAAAAATGCCCAGCGATTTTGCCACAGCGCGAAAAAGGGAATATCGAAGGCATCGTGCGATGTTTCGGTGCTTCCGGCATCCTTCGAAGTACTTTCGGAAACGGTTTCGGCGGGCAAAGAGGCGGTATTGGATTGATAACCGCCTGCGTCGGTTTTTTGAGAGAAATATGAGCCTAAAGGTCGGTTTTCGGAACCGTTTGATGATTTTTCTGCATTCGACGATTGCGGTGGTTCAATGTCGTGTATGTCTTCTTGCGAATTTAAAAGCTTCGTATCAACAACTGCCTCCGAGAGATAAGAACCGTCACAACCTGCCTTGTCCGAAAAATCCTGCAATGTATGTGCAATATCTTCTTTATCGTCCGAGGTGCTTTGAGAATTATCCGATGATTTTGTCGGCTCAAACCCGCCTGTTGTGCCGTTCTCAAAATTTATATCGTTTTTTCCTTTTTCAACCGTTTCATCCGAACGAAGCACATTGGTGTTTAATGCCGAAGCACCTGCGTCGGATGCGTACGAAACGTTTTGCATATCCTCCGAATTTTCGACGCTTTCTTGAACGTTTTCGGGCGGTTCGGAGGCGAAACTTTCGTTCTTACAGGCACAAAAAGAAGTATTTCCCGAAATTGGAAAAATATCCTTTATTTGCAACGAGATGCTATCGTTTGAATCGAACGGTTGCCGACAAGCGTTCTTTAAACATTCGCGTACCGCTTCGGCGACAAACGCGCACACTTGGGCATCCCTCTTGAAACGTACTTCGCGCTTGGTCGGGTGGACGTTGATATCGACGTCGGTGCCGGGCATTTCCAGGAAAAGGAATACCGACGGATACTGTTTGTCGGGCAGAAACCCGCGGTAGGCTTCCCGAAGCGCGCGCACGAGGTTCGGATGCGTAATCGGGCGTTGATTGAGGAAAAAGTACAACGTTTGTGCCGTCGCCTGACCGAAACGCGGCGGTGAAATGACACCCGAAAGGTTCCAAGCGTCCTGCGATGTTTGGAGCGGTAACCATTGCACCGGATCGCGCTTCGTCCAAAGCGCATTGACGCGTTCCGACAGTTTTGCGTTTTGCGGGGACGAAAAAATTAAACGACCGTCCTGTTTGAGTTCGAAGTACACCTGCGGATACGCCAGGGCATACAGACGAACGCAGTGGGTAATGTGTGCGCTTTCGGTCGCTTCCGATTTGAGAAATTTGCGGCGCACAGGGACGTTGTAAAAGAGACGTTCAACGGTGATGTCGGTTCCGACGGGGCAGGCGCAGGGTGTGCAGGTCGTCGATGCGGTCGTCGAAATTTTAACTTCGCATCCCAGTTCGTTTTCGGCGCGGCGCGTTCGAAGCGTTACCTCGGCAACGCTCGCGATCGACGGCAACGCTTCGCCGCGAAATCCGAACGACGTCAACATTTGTAAATCGTCGATGTGCGACAACTTTCCCGTTGCATGCCGTTTAAAGCAAAGTTGCGCATCGTCTTCGTCCATGACGCAACCGTTGTCGCTGACGTGAATGAGCGGCAGACCGCCGTTGAAAAACTGAATATAAATATGTTTTGCACCCGCATCCAGACTGTTTTCCAACAGCTCCTTCACAACATTGGCGGGACGTTCGATGACTTCGCCGGCGGCAATTTGATTGGCGATTGTTTCCGACAGTACGCGAATGGACGGCACAAAGCCAGAACAAGCGATTTGCCTTCAAAACGCAAACTTCATTCACTTAAAAAGTGTTTGAAAAATTGAACACAAACCCGCGGGAAACGGATTTTATTGACCTGTGAAAATTTTTCCTTGAAAAAATTTCCGAACCATTTTAGCTTTGGGAAAGCGTTTGTCAGTGACGCTTAAAAACCTTATAATAAAGCAAGATGTACATCGAAAGAGTGCTGGTTGTGAACGACGAACCGGGGGTTCGCAAGTCGTTGGAGGAGATGGTTCGGCAGCATCGCCGTTCGGTTTTGTCGGTCGAAACGCGGAAGGCCGCCGAAACGGCATTGAGCAAAGATGTTTTCGATTTGGTTTTTCTGAGTTCGCATTTATCGGATGGCGAAGGAAAGGATGTTTTAAAATATCTGAACGACC
>JAFVCI010000085.1 GCA_017479315.1 Opitutales bacterium
CCTTCGGCAGTTGATGCAGTTCTTTTTCAAGCTCCTGCTTCTCCCGGGACGTTGCGACGTGGCACGAAAGTACGAAACGTTTTCCGCTGAGTGAAATTTTTACCAACTCCGTATCGACTTTATGCTTATCCAACACTTCTTCGATGGATTCTCTGAGCGCGACAATCGGAAAGGATGATTCTTCAATCGCGAGACGTTTGGCTTCCTTTTTTTGAGAAACGCGTGTCACGGTACCGATTAAAACCAAACACAACAGTCCCGTTCCGCCGATCAGCAGAAAAAACAACAGTTGTTTCCGCCTTTTTTTCTTCTTTAAATCGGCTTCCGCCTCCGCTTTGGCTTTCTCCTGCGCTTCCGCTTCATCGGCTTCGGATTTGAGCTCGGGAACGCTGATGGTCGGCCAAATTTGGTCTTTCGGACCGAGTGCCAACAGCGTGGTTCCGCACACAATTGGCTGAAAGGCATTCACTTCGCGCTCCTCGTGTGTTTCGATGCCGCCGACAAACACCGACGCCCCGTCCTGTGGCGTACAGATGATTTTATCGTCTTTTACGGAAAATTTTACATGTTGCTCCCGCAATGCATCATCGATGAGAACAATATCGCAAGAATCGGCTTTACCCAACAGGGATGGTTGCGCCCCGATATCGACTTCCGCACCGGCATGCGGACCCGATAAAACGCGCAGGACGAATTTTTTAGCCCCGTCGGCATTTCCCGGTTCATCGCGTATAATGGTGAGTGTATCGGGCGTTTTATTTTTCCCGTCTTTTGCGGATTCCTTTGTTTCCGTATTTCCCGGTTTTACATCTTTGTTATCGGTATTGTCGGGCGTTTCCAACCCCTCCGTCGTCGGTTTCGGCTCGGACGCTGGATCCTCGTCCACCGCTTTCACAGGCGGTACGTTGTCCTTCTGATCAACCTCCGACATCACACTTAGTTTAACGGTTTTTGGGGAGATTGTAAATTAGGAAAGAGGAGAGTGGGTGAGAAGAAGGAAAAATCTCTGTAAAATAAATTAGGAGCGCGCAAATATCGTGTGATAGAAGAGGACTGTTAAAATAGGTGAACAATTCCTGACTATCTTCCCGCTGTTTCTTTGTAAGGTGCCTTCGTTATTTTTTCGGAGGCGATCAAAAGAAGTTTTTCCGTTTTTTAAGTTTTCCTTAATTTTTCCAATATTTCTTCAAAAAAAAGACTTGCTCTTGCCACGAAAGCCTCAACCCCTGAAGAACAAATTCTTCCGTATAACAGGTGTTGCGGGCGGCAGCTCATCGGGCACGCCCGCTTCGGACGGTATGGGCTCGGATTACGGACGAGTTAAAACCCCATCTGTGATATCAAACAGCGACCCATCGTTATCCTCGGAACGCCGCATGTCGCCCACACCCGTCTATTCGGTGTGATGGGGAGGGCTTTATAATCAAACACCTGCGGTTTATATACCCCTTCCGCGGTTCATCTTAAGCCGAAAAACCGCGGCGGAGCATTTCACGAACGATCTCCCGACCCCGCCGGTGTTTCACACACCCCGCTACTCTGTCGGGCACTATACACACTCAGCTACCCCGTCGGTGTCTCACATGCTCCGAAAAACCTTTTTAACCGCGCCTTCCTGTAAAACGCTTCAACCGCCCCTTTGTCAAACTCCCGCCGTCGCATTGCTCTCCGCAACTTTTTCTCAGCGATGCGTGCAGAGCCCCACCGAACGAGAGAAATCACCAATCCCTTTCCATTGCTTCTTCTTCTTCACGTGTTTGTTTCTTCAATCTCTTTCGCTTAGTCTCCCTCTCATCGTCTTCATCATCGGCATTCGTTTCGCCTGCGGTCGAGAAAGCATCATCCGAGCAGAGTGTTATTTCAACCATTTGTTTTCCGTTCTGTTTGCCGACGTATTTGAAGTCTTTGCTGTTCTTTGACAGGAATGCCCGATTATCGTTTCCGAGACAGTCTTCATACACACGGATCGTTACACCATTTTCCGGCAGGCTTGCAACGAAAGCCTTCGAACCGACAAATTTCCACACATCTTCCCATTTGTGTTTTGTCTTCCCGTCCGATCCCGTCCATTCGATCTTCGGATCGCCGATTGTAAAGTCGATGCAGGAGACATCCTTTGCCTCATCGTTGGTCAACAACTTCTTCGCCCCATTCGAATCCCGTATTTTGAACAGCCGCTCCAGGGCGGTTCGGTTCCACAACAAACGACTTCCTTTTTCCGTTACGGCAATCTTGTCTTTCGTCGGTTTCATGCACATCGACTTGTCTTTATATAAACGAACCTTTCTGTTCGTTTTATCAAAATGCCATGCAACGTCCTTTCGAGCCTTCAGATTGTTATAACTCGCGACCTCTTTGTCATTCGGTTCCGATTGCACGGAAACAAACTTAAATATCGTTCCCGGGATATTCAACAACCGATCCCATTGTTCGATTGTTCCGTACAATTTGTGTATGTCTTTGTCTGTCAGTTTGGTGAAGTCGACGTACTGTATCTGCGGCTGTTCCGCCAGGGCTTCCGTAAAGTCTTCCCATGCATGCTGATTCTCCTTGTTGTCTTTGAACCAGGTGTTCAGTGGGATCCCGATTACCAATCGTTGCACCCGCTTCTTTTCTTCCGATCCTTTTTCGGAGCGGAAGGTAATCTCGTGGTCTCCGGTGGTCAACGCCGGAAGCCGTAAATCCTTCAAAATAAGCACTCCCGCGACTTCCTCGGCCGTCTCGCTTTCAACTTTATGAGGCAGATCGTCATCCCGGATTTTTTCGTTTATTTCTTCGGCAATTTCCTCGATATCCCATTCGTTCGGGAAGGTTATTCGCTCCCAGGTCTTATTCAATCCGGATTTTAAAACCTTTTGGATGCCTTCGGCGACATCGGATTCGTATCCGTTCTCCGGGCACGCGACCTCCTTCAATCCCGGCAAGCCGTTTGCCGACTTAAAGATTTCGTCGAAATTCGATACGTAAAGATCGAAATTCTCAAGCACCAATAGGCCGTCCTTCGTCAATCTTTGCGCAAACGGTTTTCGCGTACCGATGGTAAGCCTACCTTCGTCTCCGTCCGAGAACGCGAGTTCGCGTTTGGCACCTTTATCAAGCTTCAATTTTGTTATCTGCTTCCGCTGTTCCTTCGAAAGATTTTTCAGGGAAAGGCGCCAGAGACGTTTTCCCGGATCTTCGACGTTACAAATTGCCTCCAATCCTTTCGTTATCCACGCCATGAATTCGGCGGCCTTCTTCTCTTCACACCGATTCATAAAGTCAAAATCCTGCTTCAGCTCCAAAGTCCGATAGCCGCCTTTAAGCTGCTCCGCAAACTTCAGCGCATCCGCAAGCGATACAAATCCGCGACCGTATATTTCTGCATGATAAGAGGCTTTATAATCGAATATGTTTCTTAAATCATACGTATTTCCCGCCAGGCTTTTGGCGTTTTCTTTGTCCTCGAATATTTTCAGGATTTCTTTTTTGAACGTTTTTTCGTCCAAAAAGTGTTGAGCATACGGTTTGTCGTTTATCGAAAGGCAACACATCGATTTTCCTTCCAAACTGCAACGCATATAACCGCCCGTCAGTGACCAGCCGGTTCGGTTCCTGTGATCCAAAATGAGTTTCAGAGAATGTTCGCTCGGATCGTAATCCTTCAATACGAGCTTTTTTGTTTTGGATGTCGGCAAACTCATCAAAAACAGCAGTTCCCGCGGTTTATTCCCTTTAAGTTCTCCTTCATACGCAAATTTGTCTTCCGACTGTTCCATCTTTTGCTTGCACGTCCAACCGTCTTTGTCGACAAACAGGAACAGATTGTCTTTGTACATCGGAACAACGAAGCGCTTGTTTTCATCTTTATTCAACTTCGATACAGCATCGGCGATTTCATCCACCGTCTTTTCATTGGCAATCTTTTCGCTTGCGAAATGTACCGTCCAGCCGGTACGCCCTTCTTCGCTTTCGAGTATCGATTTTATGCCGCCAATGACTTCTTCCTTCTTCATATCACGGAGAACATCAAAATGAATGTTTTCTTGCTTCTCGCCGTTCATGCAACGGAAAAGCGCCTCCGTCGGCAAAGCATCATAGTATTTGTCAATCTCCAGCTCTTTGTTCCAGGAGTGGGATTCTTCGGCAAAGAAATCTTCCAAACGGATGAAGTTCAAAAAGGTATAATTAGGACCAAAGAGCGTTTCTTTGGTTTCCATTTGATTGACACTGCCCGCCTTTATAATGCTCTTGTTCGACAAAGATTTTTTATCCGCAGACCCGAAGGGCTTGACGATTTTTTCAAGTAACTCCCTGTCCTTGTCGTATTTCGATGCGATCAGTTGCAAGGTGAATTTTTCCCGTTGCAGAGGCGTATTTTTGCAGAAATCATCAAGCGCATCCAGTACTGCCTGTGCGTCGCTTCCCCCGCTGATATACGCCCGCAATGTTTTTACCTTGGAATCCGCGGCAGCGGCCGCCTCCAAAACCTCCTTCATGCAGAACCGAAGCCAATACGGTTTAATCTTAAATACATCCTTGTCCTTAAAATCCTTAAAACTTCCCTCAAGCACCTTAGAGGCGTACTCTCTGCACTTGTCTTTGTCTTTGACGAACAGAATTTCGCGTTCCTCCTTGTAAGGAAATACAAAATACGTCTTCATATACGGGATCAGTGACGCCAAATCGATATCCTCCGATGTTTCCAATATCCAGGCATCCCGCTTATCGGCAACAGACATATCTTGAAGGAGCTTTCTTATTGCACCCTTTAAGGCTCCGCCGGTATCAAAGTTCACATGAAGGTGCCCCTTGGATTCCGACTTGCTTATTTGCAACACAATCTCCGCAAGCTTCCCTTTATCCAGCCACGTATAATTCTCGACTTTCGTCGTCTCGTTCGACTTCCCGATTTCCCGTAAAAACTTGTCCTTCTGTTTTTCGTATATCTCCGACCACGAGATGATATGAAGCTCGTTCTCTTTGCCGGTTGACTCAAACGTCCACTGGTTTGCTCCGCGCCAGGGATACGGATCCTTCTTTCGGTTGTTCGCGGCACAAGCTTTCAGTTTTTCGCATCCTTCTTTATCGCTTTCGCAGATCAGATCTTTGAATTTCTTATCGAAGAAGTAAAACCACAGATGGTTCGTGAACTCCTGCCATTCTTCGTCGGTCAACTCTTTCCCTTTCGGCAACACCAGGCGGGTCAGTTTTCTATCTTTCGCGTGTTCTATTTCGTAAAAACCGTAGCCGCAGAATTTTCCGTCTTTCGCGTCAAACGCATCAATCGTGATTGTCTCGTTGTGTTGCGCCAGGGGTTTCAAAGCCAACCATCGACATTTCACGGTAATAACCGCCGCATCAGGCTCGAATTGGATCGGTCTGCCCTTGTCATCTTTTTCCGAGACGACCTTATCGAATGAGAAGAAATGGCAGTAATAAGCCCAATACTTCTCGGGATCGACCGCTTCCTGCACGGCATCCTGCAGTTTTTCGGGCGTTATCCCGGCACCGCGAATTCTAAATTGTACCGTGTTTGCTTCTATCGGTCAAAAATTCAAAATGCAAGAAAAAAATGCGGGGTTTTTAAAAAAGTGCGCGGGAAGCGGGGGAGAAGAGGGGGAGGCAGGGATGTGTGCGGTGATCTTGATAACAGAGTAGGAAGGCGGGGAAGAGGAGGCGTGGAAAGGAAGCGGAAAATGGAAAAGCGGAACAGGAAACGGGAGAAAGCGGGGAAGAAAGAAAGTGCCGGCTGTGCCGTGATGAGAAGGGAAGACAACGGCAATTTGAAAAGCAAAGGGTATGAAGAGAGGTGAGAGAGAAACATGGAGGGGAACGGAGGCGGGAGAGAAAGTTGCCAGTGCAAAGCGGACTACATGTGTAATCACATGCATACATCCGTCGTTTAAATCCAAACATTCTTAAAACATCCCGGAAAAATCCTCTCGCATCCCTCCGTCGGTACATTTTATGCTTCACACTTCAATGAGCGCGCGGAAAGATATTCATTCTTATGAATATGGATTTCGATTTTTTAATAGCGATGTATTTGAAAATTTTTACCGCCAGTGCACCCATTCCCGGGGTGATGATGTACGTCAGCATTGCGAGCTTTTTGACACCGCAGGAGCGTTGGCGGGTGGCGCAAAAAGGCACAGCGGTGGCGACGTTTATTTTGCTCTGCGCCGTTTTTTGCGGTTCCGAACTTCTGCGTTTGATGGGGATAGACATGAATACGTTTCGCGTGGCGGGCGGGTTGGTTCTCGGAAAAATCGGGTGGGATATGCTGTACCCGAAAGACGGCGCATCCGCAGCGTCCATTTCGGGAAAAAGTTTGATTGTAACACCGCTGGCGTTTCCGTTGATTGCCGGTCCCGGTGCCGTTTCGTCCGTTATCATCGGGCAATCGGAAGCCGTCAATATGCCGCAAAAGCTCTATGTATATGCGGCGGTACTTCTTATAATGCTCACGTTTTATATTACTTTTTACATTGCCTGTTCACTTTCAAAGTACATGAAGCCGGCGTTTGTTCAAATTTGCACAAAGTTGTTCGGTATTTTGATTTTGGCGATTGGTTTTAAATTGATGACGCTTGGTGTTGTCGGATTATTGAGAAGCGTGTAAAGAGTTTCACGACTCTTCTTGCCATCGGTTTCGTTTGATTTTACGTGACAACCGCTGTGCGTTTTTGTTGCAATCAACAGCGGACATGGTTGAGGATATCCGCTATCTGCTGGCTTTGTACTCAAAGTTGTTTGTGACGTGTTCGCCGCCGATTACGGTTGCGCTGTATCTCGGAATGACACAGGGGTACACGGCGGAGGAGCGTTGGGAAACGGCGCGCAAAGGTTTGAGAATTGCCGCCGGTATTTTATTGGCGACGCTGGTTTGCGGCAGTTGGATTTTAGAGATGGTCGGCGTGGCGATGGACGGGTTTCGCATTGCCGGCGGTTTGATTTTGTGTCGGATTGCCTGGACGATGTTGTACTCGAATGTCGAGGTTGTCAGGGAAACGGGCGGTGAAAAAAAAGTAAAACGCGAGGATATTTCCGTGGTTCCGCTGGCATTCCCGACGATTGTCGGTGCCGGGACGATTTCGTCGACGCTCATCTGTAAAGCCGGTGCGACCAACGGGAAAGAATTGTTTTACGTCTGGTTGGCGGCGGGATTGATTATGCTGACGTTTTACCTGTTTTTTTACCTTATTTGCTTCTTTTCGCGTTGGTTTAAGCCCGCGTTCGTGAGTATTTTTGCAAAACTGTCGGGGCTGTTGTTGTTGGCGATGTCGGTGCAGCTGGTCGTGTGCGGCGTTATGGGATTTTTGCCGAAATGAAAGCGGAAGAAAGAGGCATGCGGCGGTGATTGAAGAGTGCCCTGCATTGGGGGAAGAAGATCTATCAATTCCGATGCGACCGCATGACGGAAGAACAGCGCGGAGAATTTCTGAACCTTCAGAGTCGGCTCATTGAAATTAAGAAAACCTGGAAGCGAAACACGCCGATGCCGGCGGATTTGGAAACGACGTTGGATACGTTTGACAAGCGGCTGATAACCTACGGGGAGCCGTTTTATCGCAACGTTCCGATTTCGCTGTCGCGAATGTTCAGCGAAAACGCGGAAGTGATTTGGGTCGCGATGTTTGCGGCACTGGTGATAAGAACATTTTTCTTTCAGCCCTTTCGCATTCCGACCTGCTCCATGTTTCCGTCTTATTCGGGCATGGTGACGCGTCTGCATAAGGATACGGATCCAAAGGTTTCGCTTTGGAAAGTTCCCTTTCGTTGGGTTGCCACGGGCGAGACGAATTACCGTTGTGTTGCGCCGTGCGACGGTCGCGTGTATATTCCGCTGTTTCCGCCCGAAGAGGTAATGGGGGCAAATTCGCTGATGCGCTACAAAAAGGAAAAGGGGATGATGTTTTTCTCGTACTGGGTAACGTGGTTGCCGGCGGAAGAGGTGCGCACTTACACGATTTACGTGGATGACCAACCGGTAGTGTTGCGTGTTCCGGGAGAATTCACCGATATGGAGGCGTTGTTGCAAAAGAAATTTTTTCCGCAACATAACAAAGAAGAAATGTTCACGCTTTTCGAGCACATGGAGCGGGAGCCGAAACGAGGGTTTTGCCTGAAGACGCAGCGGTTTGTAAAGCGCGGCGAGACGTTTCTTAATTTTGACATTTTGGAAGGCGACATGGTGTTTGCCGATCGCATGACGTATCATTTCCGCCAACCGCGCGTCGGCGAGTCGGTTGTGTTTAAAACGAAAAAAATCCCGCAGCTGGACAGCGATTTTTTCTATATCAAACGCCTGGTCGGGCGCGAGGGCGACCGTTTGTCGATCAAAGACGGCTGTTTGTATCGAAACGGGAAAGAAATTACGGAGCATCCTGCCTTCACCGCCAACAATCGGAAGCTCGGTCTGTACGCGGGGTATGTGGCAAAGGGCTGTTTTGAAGACGGAAAGGAAGCGGTTGTGGAACCGAAGCATCTGTTTGTGTTGGGCGATATTCCCCGCACAGTTACGACAGTCGGTTTTGGGGGCAGGTGCCGCAGGAGGCGGTTATCGGGAAGGCATTTTTTATCATGCACCCGTTCACCTGGCGCTGGGGATGGAGCCGAAAAGCCAATCCGAATGTCGGTGCCAATCGCGAGGATTTTGTGTTTGACTAGGATTTTATCCGAGGGTTCCAAAAAAACTTTTTGCGCCGTTTGAAGAGCTCAATGCGATATTTTGGGTTTAGTTCACCGTAACTTCTACATCCGAAACATCGGTTCCCTTGCGGGATTGAGACCCGTCGTCCCGAAGTGCTTTAAAGTCAAATGAGGGTTTTGAGTGTTTTGCGGGTTCCGCATTTAAATCCGCCTCCGAACCCATGGAACTTTTACGAAAACTCGACCGATGGTTGGAAGAGGTATCATCCGTGTTGCGAGAAGTATCGATTTCATAGAGAAAATTTTCAGGCTTTAATTTTTCATACTCTTCATCGGAAGGATATTGCTTTGGATTCTCCGTGTTTTCCGTGCGTTCCGTGCCTCGTTTCATGCCTTTACTTTCATCTTCCAATCGCGTAAAAGTAACCGAAGCGGGTGCGGAATTTTTTCTTCTTTTTCTTGGCGGTTGAACGACGGGCGGGGTGTCAATTTTTTCGAAGGATTTTTCAACTATTCCCTTTTGAACGGATGGTTGCGGCGTTTCCGAAATAATGGTTGTCGGTTGGGGTGTCGGTTGAATTTTTTCTTCTTTTTTTACATTTTCTGGAGGATGTACAACGACTACGGGAGAAATTTTCGTTTCTTCCAAAGATGTATCGGAGGATTGCAAGGTAACGGGCTCTGCGGTCGTTGGTTTTTGTGGAAGAAGCGGGTTGCGGGAATTTTTCGGTTTTCGTTTGTAATGATATCGCGTCGCCTGTTCTTCCCAAGTGCCGTTCGACGTATGTTTGATTTCCGTTTCGCATACGCAAAGGTCAGAACAGGTTTCAAAACAGGTGAAAATAACTAACGTGTTGACATTCGCTTGTAATACCGAAATTGACGAGGCACTGTTTGTTGGTTTTTCGGCAATCGTCGGTTTGTCGGAATTTTCGAGATCGTATGCAAAAAATCTCCAAAATTTCTCTTTATCCGACCACGGCGGATACATTGAAAACAGTTTTTCCTCCGTTCCGAAGAAATAAAACGGGATGCTGTTTGACGGCGGGTTTTGAGAAAAGATATTCCAGGGAATTTGCGTTGCGTCTCCTTTTTCCGCAAAAAACGTCCGTTCCCGTTGACCGACGGAGTGGTAAATTTTGTCGCAGTTAAATAAAAGGCAAGCATCTAACTGTTGCGATCGCGTTTGAGTGTTAAAAATTATCCCGTTCGGAAGTGATTCGGTAGGTTTTGTATTTTGTCTGGCTTCATTCCTCGGCTGTCGCGAAGATTTTGTTTCGGAGCCGAACGGCCAACCGCAGGTGTACATCATCGGAATATCCCACTCGCGCCGTTCGTATGCTTTCGGGCAATTTTTAATTTCTACGTGAAGCAGGCGATCGAGATTAGGGATGAGCTTATCAAAGTTAAACGTTGCTTCGCGACCCGACGGAAGCGTAACATCCAATCCGAATGTGATGTTCGGATCCACAAAAAGATTGCCCTGTTCGTCTAAGATCTCCGCGATGCATTTAAATTGAAGCTTCCCTTTTAACAATCGATCGTAAGGATTCCAAAGCGTGCATTCTGTGTCTTTGCGGTCGATTTTTTGTCCCATGAAGGTAAAAATCGGCATAAACAGCGGTATTTTTAAAGGTTCATTGCGCTCCGATGTTTGAAGAAACCGCCAACGTTCGAATAAGATTTCTTTTTGCGAGGCGTTCAATAACGGAACTTTCGATGTTAAAGCGGGTTCTTTCAGGCGTTTTTGCAACATTTCCAGAGTAAAATCCCCTTTTTTGACAAAATTTTCCGATAATTTCGGCAAAATTTTTACGCTTATCCGAGCGTTGGATGTGTCATCGGAAGGGTTCGGGCAAAAAAATTGTTCGAAATCATCGCTTCCGAGATTCCGCAGTTGCGTGTCAATAATATAGGAGTGTAACTGTTTTTTCGCTTCCGCGGCGAAGAAAGTTACTTTTCTTCCGTTAAACCGCCGCATTACTTCATCGGCGATAAGCGAGGTCTGTTTTTGGGCGAGTTTTTTTCGAATTTCCCGGTTCGCCGACTGTTGTTCCTGATAAAGGCGCAACGTTTGTAACGTCACGAAACCGCCAAGGGCAGACAAGACGAGAAGCGTAACGACTAAGGCGGAACCGTTACAGCGGTTTTGAAACCTTAAATTCCGGCTCGACGATGTATTGACCGTTTTCATCCACCAGGTTTGCCGTTACGAAGATGAGCAAATTCTTCTTCTGCGAAGTTTTACCTTTTGACTGAAACAATTTCCCGAAAATCGGAATATCGCCGAACAGCGGAATGCGATCGTGTGTTTCTTTGACTTCTTCGCGCGTTAAGCCGCCCATGACGACCGTGGAGCCGCTTTTGATCGATAATTCGGTCTTAATTTTTCGCGTGGCAAAGGTCGGTTGCGTGAAACCTGCATTGTAATTTTGGGTTCCGGAACTGCTTGAAGTGACGTTGGCACCGCCGTATTCGCTGAAACCTGCGAGTTGTGTTACTTTTGGCTCCAGCGTTAAATGAATGTATCCGTTATATTCGGCAACGGGTGTAACCGTCATCTCGATGCCGACATTGCGCGTGGTAAAATTTTCCGGTGCTCCCGCCAGAATGGCAACGCCGGCAGCCGTTGACCCGCGACCGTCATTACCGACATTCGCAATGCCGTCGCGGTAACTTTGCGGATAACGAAACTCATCGGCAATCACAATTTCCGCCTTTCGTCCCGACAGAACCGTTACCTTTGGTGTGCACATCAAATCCGAATCTGTGTGTTGCTCAATGGCTCGCAGAACCACTTTCGTTTGATATCCGTTTAGGACGGGCAACGCATCTATAAAATTGTCGTAATTGCCACCGTAATTCAGCCCTCCGGTCATATCGATACTGCCTTTCGAATTTGTCGAACTACCCAATACGGACATTCCCCTCAATAGAGTCAAATCACTGACGCGGACCCGAGCTCCTTCCTGTGTTCCGGCATCGAATTTTAACCCCAGTTCATCCAATGCCCCCTGTGTTACTTCCAAAAATTTCGCCTCGATGGCAATCTGCTTACATTGTCGGTACTGTTGCAGGATAGCTTCAATGCGCTGTAACCACAATTCTTCGTGTGTGACAATGAGGTTGGAACCGTCGTAGGCAAAACCGACGTTTTTATCATTCATAGGGATGCCGATGCGTTGGAAAAATTGCTTTAAACGTTCCTCCTCCGAAAGTTTCTTTTCCTCATCATTGTTATGCAAGTCGGTATAACTCAGAATTTGCAACACACTGCCGCGCGAAATCGGAAACACACAGGTACGCAAGGTTTGTTTGAGTGAAGGATCGCGGAAAATAACGGTGTTTCCTTCGTACAATACCGTAAACTGCGTCATCTCGC